>JAHIZC010000056.1 GCA_018814745.1 Candidatus Omnitrophota bacterium | reverse complement strand
TTACCTGCTTCCCTAAAGTTAACAGAGCGGTGTGTTTTGGTCATAATAAAAAAGACCAATGCTCCGGAGACGAAAAAACTCAAAGCATCTAAATAAAACCCGAACTTTGCACCCACCCACTCAACCAGAACACCACTTACACCAAAACCCACTATCGCTGCGATCATCCCGGTAGTATTAACCAGGGAATTCGCGATCAGTAAATCTTTCTGCTCGATTAGATCCGGAACTATGGCTAATTTTGCCGGCACGAAGAATCTTCCTATAGAGAAAGCAAGAAATACAATCAGATATACCGGAACCATATTCTTGCTGTAGAACAAAAATAAAGGAATCAGCACTACCAGCACCGCCCTTAAGAAATCACAGATATACATTGTGCGGCGCCTATCCCACCTATCTACATAGACTCCTGCTACCGGGCCGATTAAGAATACGGGAATGATTGTAAAAGAGAGGATCTTAGCGATTTCGAAAGTGGAACCCGGCGCCCTTAAGTAAACCAGGGCGATCAGGGCCATCTGGCCAAGCCTATCCCCCACCTGAGAGATAATCTGGCCTAACCACAAAAGAAAGAAATTACGGTTTTTTAATACCTCGGAAAATTTAGCCATAATATTGATGTCTGGCGATCCCGATAAACTAGTTAAAGCCCGCAGAGGGAGTTGAACCCCCGACCCGTGCTTTACGAAAGCACTGCTCTGCCAACTGAGCTATGCGGGCATATAGGTTTATCGGGACGACCCGCGCTTTATCCTTCGATGTTACTCAGGATCCCTCGAAGAATCCCGAGCAAAGTCGAGGGGCGAAAGCGCTGCTCTACAGACTGAGCTACGCCAGCAAAAGATATGTAATTATAGCATAAAAAATAAATTGACAAAATTAAAAATAATGATATATTAATATCGTAATTAGCTTAAGGAGAAATAAAGTTTTGAGAATTAAAAATTACCGTAAAGCCAGGATTCGATTTTAGCTTTGCGGTTTTTTATTGAGGCCACAACTTACGGAGCGAAAGAGAACGTAATCCTTCTATGCGCTCAGGATTACGTCCTGAGCGCATAGTCGAAGGACGTAAGTTGTATGGCCGAGATAATCCCGCTCTTTTAACAAAGAGCAGATTCATGAACTCCGCCAAAAGGGCGGGGTTCAATTCGTACAGTAACTTATGTTCACGTTGTTCCATAAGTTACGTACTCATTGAAGGAGGTGAGATAGTAAGAGATGGCAAGAGGCAAAGTGAAATGGTTCAGTAACCAAAAAGGTTATGGCTTCATCACTTCTGATGATGGCAAGGAGGTATTTGTCCACTTCAGTGCAATCGGAGGAGATGGTTATAAGAGTCTTAACGAAGGCGATGAGGTAGATTTTGAGGTCACCCAGGGCCCAAAGGGAGACCAGGCAACTAACGTAACTAAAGCGGCATAACTAAAAGAAAAAAATAAAAAACCCCGCAACTAACTGATTTAGCTGTGGGGTTTTTTATTGAATATCCAAAAGTATTCCTAAATTATTCTTTACTGCGGCGTAGTGAGGATTAATCTCCAGGGCTTTTTGGTATGCGGATATTGCTTCTGCTTTTTGGTTGAGCGCTTCGTATGCCAACCCTAGATTATAGTAAGCAGATGCGTTTTGAGGGTTGATTTTAAGGGCTTGTTTGTAAAAACTTACTGCTTCCCTGAATCTTTGAATTGAGCTATATATATTGCCGAGGTTATTATAGGCATCTGAATAATCCGGATCTATTGCAATAGCTTTCTCAATTAACCGCTTAGCTTCTTCTTTCCGGTTCAAAGAAAGATAAATCACCCCCAGATTATTATATGCCTTGGCAAAGTTAGGATTAATCTCCAGGGCTTTTTGGTATGCGGATATTGCTTCTGCTTTTTGGTTATTGGTATAATAGATAGCTCCCAGGTTGCTATAGGCATCCGAAAGATCCGGCTCGATATCCAAAGCCTTCTTGAATAAATCTACTGCTTCTTCCTTTCTCCCGAGGGACATGCTTATATAACCTAAATTATGATACGCCTCTGCATAGTCAGGCTTGATTTCAATAGCTCTCCTGAATGACCTTATTGCATCTTCACTTTTATTGGCCTCCTGATATGCAAGGCCCAGGTTATTATGCAAACGCCAGCTATCCGGAGCATACTTCAGGGTCCTCTGATAAAATGGTATACTCTCCCTCCAATAGATATTCTGTCTAACGGTCAGGAAAGAATAGAACACTGATAAACTTGTTACGGCAACTATAGTCAGCATTTTAAATCGTCTTTCCCTATAAAAATGAATTAAGCCATATACCAAAATAACGAATATCCCTATTGACGGTAAATACATCCAATGCTCTGCCATATAAGCATTAACCGGGTAAAGATTGGCTACGGGTAAAAGTGTGATAAAAAACCAAAATATAGAAAAGCTCAGTAAAGGATCATTCTTTCTTTTTCTATAAGCAAGAACTATCAACAAAATTGATACTCCACAACCTAATAATGCCTTTGGATCGCTAAAGCTAAAAAGTGCCTTTCCGTATTGCATGTGCAGATTGAAAGGGAAAAATATCAGCTTTAGGTAGTTAAATATTGCCACAAAAAATCCCGGTAATCTATCTATCAAGCTTGTAGAGGGAAAAATAATAACAGAAATTATAGACTTTAATAGAGTGAATCTTAAGAGAATATAAGTAACGGGTATAATCAAAATTCCCGCCAGGGCAAACAGGTTAATCTTCTTTCTAAATATATAGTGATATAAAAGTAATATTACCGGAAAGATCAAACTAATTTCTTTAGCCAGCAGCGCTAATATATAACTTAAGCAGACAATCACTAAGTAGCCTTTGTTATTTTCCGATTTTATATAGAATATAAACGCAAGCAGCATGAATAGAACAGCTAAAGAGTCTGCCCGGCCGGAGATATATGTTACTACTTCGGTATGTAGAGGGTGGGTCAAAAATAATATACTGGTAAAAAAAGATATAAACCAGTTATTATAAAGAAGGTGGATCAACCAAAATATCGCTGATGCTACCAAAATATGCAACAGGATATTAGTCAAATGATACCCTCTTACGTCTAGTCTCCATATAGAATAATCTATAAGATAGGTGACCAACTGAAGCGGACGATAGAAAGAATACTGTCTTCCTGCACCACTACCTGAGCCTATACCTTGGGTGAAAATATCCGGTATGTGCGTGAAGTTCTTTATATAGACATTGTCCCTTACCAGGTATTTATCATCCCATATAAATTGGCCATTTATCGAGTTGGCGTATATTATAAAGCCGAGTATTATTATTAAGATTAAAGATATCGTTATATTCTTCATTTTAAAAAAAATCCGCACTTATTGTTTATGCGGCATTCCTACGCTACCGAGGGGGCACCCTTCCTCACGCCTTAGAAGACGCCTTGGCTTTGGCTCTAAAGACGCCTTAGCTTTGGCATAGAAGACGCTTCT
>JAHIZC010000055.1 GCA_018814745.1 Candidatus Omnitrophota bacterium | reverse complement strand
CCTGATAATTTTAACGATCTTAGGCAGAGGTTTTAGAATTAATCTATGGATCTTATCTGAACGGATCTTGCCTTTAAAGCCTCCCGCAGAAAAATCAGAAACTGCTGCTGAATGTACGATTACGTCGTATTTTTTAAAAGATAGCTCTTCGCTAATTATTTTCTTTAATTCGCTAAAATATCTGAAACGCAGTATCCTAATTGATGCTCTTCGATAATCGCTATAGACCGGGCCTAAGATTAACGTTACCTTAACACCCAGCCTCTTTACTGCCTCTGCTAAAGCGATACCGGTTTGACCTGTGGCAATATTACTGATTACTCTAATGCTGTCTATAGGGACCCAGCTGGGGCCGGCAGTTATAAGAATTTTAGTAGCCAATTTCTTTTAATACCGCCTTTAAATTAGCTTTAACGGCCTTCGGCTCTTTTATTGTCTTGATCGCTCTATCCGGATCCTTAAGGCCATGGCCGGTCAATATGCAAACTATTTTAGGTTTTAGGTTCTGGGTTTTAGGTTTTAGGCTAAAATACTTTTGCTTATGTAACTTTAATAAACCGGCGACCGAAGCAGCCGAAGCCGGTTCGACAAAAACTCCTTCTTTTGAAGCTAATATTTTATAAGCTTCGATTATCTCATCATCGGAAACCATATCTATCAGGCCCCCTGATTCGTCTCGCGCCTGCTCAGCCATCTTCCAGCTTGCTGGATTACCGATGCGTATAGCAGTAGCTAAAGTTTGCGGCTTCTCTATCGCATGCCCCCGTACTATCGGGGCTGCCCCTTCAGCCTGAAAACCTAACATCTTAGGAAGCCTGCTGATCTTTCCCGCATCTTTATATTCTTTGTAACCTTTCCAATACGCAGTGATATTGCCGGCATTGCCTACGGGCATCACTTGAAAATCTGGCGCTTCCCCTAAACAATCGCAAATTTCAAAACTGCCGGTTTTTTGGCCTTCAATACGATGAGGATTCAAAGAATTAACCAATCTAATCGGATGCTTATCCGTGATCTCTCTGGCTAACTTTAAGGCATCGTCAAAATTCCCATCTAAAGCCAAAACAACGGCACCGTGAATAAGTGCCTGACTCAACTTTCCTAAGGCGATTGCTCCGCGAGGTATGAGTACAATGCATTTAAGGCCGGCCTTAGCTGCATAGGCAGCAGCTGAAGCTGAAGTATTTCCGGTAGAAGCACAGATCACCGCCTCTACTTTTTCTTCGCAGGCCTTAGAAATAGCCACTGTCATTCCTCTATCCTTAAAAGAGCCGGTAGGATTCAGGCCTTCGTATTTTAGATAAACCTCTAAGTCTTCACCTAATAACTTACTTAAATAGAGGGCAGGTATCAAAGGAGTATTGCCTTCTTTTAAGCTGATCACCGGCGTTTTATCGCTTACCGGTAAATATTTTTTATACCTATCAATTACACCATTATAGTGCATCGCCTGCTCCTTATGCCTCTTCTATTCTTATTGCCACAGGATCCTCTTTAATTATATCAAATCGAGCTATAGTATCTAAGGCCGACCTTAAATCTTTCTCTCTGGCTTCATGTGAAACCATTACGATCGGGACTACGTGCGCCTTATGTCTCTGCTTCTGGCTAACTGAGGCTATGCTTATCTTAAACTTTGCGAGTACTCCTGCTATTTTAGCCAGCACTCCGGGTTTATCTACCGCCATGAATCTAATGTAGTGCCGGCTTGAGAAATCATCCATCTTGCGTAATCTTTTGATAGATTTATCAGGTATTATATTCAGAGTAGGCCTGAAGAGCCCGGCTTGTAAATCCTGAGTCAGGTCTACTATATCGGAGACGACTGCGGAAGCTGCTGATAACTGTCCGGCTCCGGGGCCGTAGAGAAGAAGGTCACCAGCTAAATCACTCGATACATATATTGCGTTAAATATCCCTCCTACCGAAGACAATAAGTGTGATTTCGGAATCAAAGTAGGATGCACTCTTACCTCAAGATCCTGGCCTTCCTTCTTAGCAATCGCCAATAATTTTATTTCAAAACCTAATTCCTTGGCATAATTTACATCAGCTAGAGAAATGCGAGAAATACCCTCGACATAAACATCGTCCAGGCTTATCAGTTTCCCAAAACAAAGATAGATCAACAAGAGTAACTTATGCGCCGAATCTATGCCATTGATATCTAAAGACGCGTCCTTCTCTGCAAAGCCACTGGACTTCGCTTCTGCTAAGGCCTTTTTAAAGGTACAGTTATATTTCGACATCTGAGAGAGGACGAAATTTGAAGTCCCGTTAAGGATTCCGTAAATACTATTAAAACGGTTAGCGACTAATCCCTCACGGAGAGTCTTAATGATCGGAATACCCGCTCCCACCGAAGCTTCAAAATAGATGCTCTTCCCCCGGTCAGAGGCCTGGGCAAAGAGCTCTTTCCCTTCCTGCGCCAGCAGCGCTTTATTAGCGGTAACCACATTCTTACCCTTCTTCAATGCCTCAATAATGAACTCCTTTGCCGGATGCAGCCCTCCGATCAACTCGACTAAAATATCTATCCCAGGATCATCGATTATCTCTCTGGCATTCTTGGTAAGCATACCCTTATTCAGTGAAACATTTCTTTTACCAGAGAGGTCTTTATCACAGACCTTCTTCACCTGTATCTGGAGGCCGGTTCTTTTGGCTAAGAAACTCTTTTTATCGCGCAAGATCTTAACTACACCAGAACCAACATTCCCAAAGCCGATCAAACCAATATTTATTTTTTTCATCTATGAACCCCTCTTTAAATAGTAATCGACCGTTCCGTTAATAGTATTTTTGTGTTTTGTGTCAACAGATATAAATTGTATCCGTGTGTCATAAATCAGGTTCTTCGTCACTTCCTTTGACTCCTGCACATTACCCACCAGTATGATCGGGTTGGGGTCAAAGGGAAGCCTGATCTCTAAAGCCAGCTTTGTCCCGATATGAAACTGCCTGTTGGTGGTAAGCAACATACCCCCTAGGCTGAGATTCTTCGTCTGGGATATATCAGCATTATCCATATCTTCGAGTATTCTGTAGGAAACGATAAAACGACCCTCTGCTCGCTTATGTTTGCGTCTTTCCGGTCCTGAATATCCCATCTCATCCTCCTCCTTTATGCCGTCGGCTCTTTCGCAAGAAAGAGCTTGCTTTTTATCAACTCCTCTCGGTAAATGGGTTAGATTGAGTAAGAATTTATTACACCCATTTTAAAACCCGAAAGGAGGTTTTTATGCCTAAAACTGTTGTTAAAGAACCTGCTGCCTGCCCCAAATGCGGCTCTGATACTTTTCGCTGGGGCCATGATTCAAACTGGCGCCACATTCAACGTTACCGCTGCAAGAATCCAAAGTGCAAAAGACAATTTGTACCTGGACGGCCAGAGCGCGTTAAGAAATATCCAACAATAATTTGCCCTAGATGCGGTGGTAGAATGAGCATCTTCAAATTCTTAAGCGATGGTTACCGCTTAAGGTGCAATAACCACATTCATAAGGACAAGCGGCATTGTAACCATAAGGTCAATGTGCCTTTGCCGGGTAAATCTTTTAAGATTGCCAAAGATCCGCTTGAATGTATCGAAACAACCTTGGCCGTTAAATTCAGCTGGACAAAAATGTCATTTACCAATCCCTGCGCATCTTTAGTGTTATATTTTTCTGTCTTTACGTCGTTACCGGCTACGCAGGTAGCTAAGATTATGCACGACCTGTTTAAATTCGATATCTCTAATGACACCGTAACCAGATGGACACACAAGGCAGCGTTAAATATCCATAAGAACTTAGGATTATTGTCTGTCCCCAAGGCTCGCGGCAGGCGCAGGACTCTTACCGACGAGACTGTATTCAAAGTCAAAGGTTCAAAACGCTGGGTCTGGATGACCAAAGACTCAAAGTTTGACTCAGAGCAGAGCTGGTTTATCTCGCCCAGGCGCTCAACCGAATACGCAAGGAGTAACTTTAACATCGCCTTTACTGCTTCGCCCTGTTTAAAAAACATCCAAGCCTTGACTGACGGACTCTGGAGCTACTCTTCTGCTCTTGGTGACTTAGGCTTTGACGCGGATAAACATAAGGTCTATCACGGATTCTTTGAAAGGCCTAATAACAACCGCAGGGAACGAGCCTGGTCAACCTTAAAGGTCAACGCCAGACGCTTTAGAGGTTTTAAGTCTGATTTAGGCCTCTGGAGTTTTGTTACGCATCAGGTGTATCTGCATAACTACTTTAAGCCTAATCAGAGGCTTGACGGCCTAACACCGGCTGAAGCAGCGGGAGCCAAGCTTCCTTATTGCCACTCGCACTGGAAACTGTTCCTTAAGTTCTTATAGTTCGGCTTCGCTCACTACAAGTAAATTTACAAAGAGCAATTGTTCTTTGATATAACTCAAAGTATCGTCTATGGACGAAGTGTCGCTGAAATCTAGATTATTCCTTATCTTGCCTGTCGGCAGACAGGTAAAAATTGTTTTTGACATCTTTATTGGTTTAAGATACCCTATATCTAACCCACCATTACCGAGAAGTTGCCTATCTCGTATCATTCATTTTGCGAAGGAACCTCTATAAAAAAATGTATTATAACCTATTTCTTGGTTAATCCCAGAGATTTATTTTTTAGATAAAACATT
>JAHIZC010000054.1 GCA_018814745.1 Candidatus Omnitrophota bacterium | reverse complement strand
TCACCTATATATATTACCGAAGATTCATCCCAGGATATCTTAAGGCAATCCATGATCCACCTGATCGCCTGGCCTTTATCCCAGCTGATGTTGGGTAATATCTCAAAAACTTTCTTTCCGCTCATCAATCGAAGCGATTTATATTGTTTAACCGTATCCCTAACTAATTTTTCAATTCTAGGCAGGTGCTTTTGATCAACTAAACGATAATGCACCGCCACACTAATCTTCTTCTTTTCAATCAACAAGCCTTCTATGCCATTTAAATCCTTTTCTAGCTTATCGATAACCTTTGCAACTTGAGGTATCGCCTCTTTGGCTTTGGGTTGAATTACGGAGAATCCCGGGCCGCAAATATCAAATCCATGGCTTCCGGCATAAAAAATATCATTAATACCCACTAGATTTTCCACATCATCCCTCATCCTTCCGCTGACTACACCCACAGTATGTAGCTTAGAGAGCTTCCTCACCGTATCTTGCATCTCCTCTGAAATCACAGCAAGCTCTGGCCTTGAGACTATTGGCGTCAATGTGCCGTCATAGTCCAGAAAAAATACCAGCTTCTTTTTCGCAAAGAGCAAATTTTTAACATCCTGCCATGAATCAAAAAGAGGGCGCGGCTCCCTCTTAAACCACTCCTCTATCCGGCTAACAGAAGTTTCGCATAAATCGCTTACTACAATATCCGCGCCGTTTTCTAAAAGCTCGTCCCGGTTGTTCTCTCTGGCTACCCCGAGGACTAAGCCGAATCCACCATTTCTGCCTGCCTGTACTCCGGAGGTAGCATCTTCCACCACCACCGAACGGATAGGTTCTGTCCCTATATTGTTAGCGGCTGCCACAAAGATGTCTCCTTCGGGTTTTCCTTTCAGTCCCATTTCTACGGAAACTACACCATCCACCCTGGTCTCAAATAGATCCCCCAGGCCTACCGACTCAAGTATGCCTTTGCAATTCTTTGAAGATGAAGCAACTCCCACTCTAATTCCTGCTTTTTTCAGCTCCTTGATTAGTTCGACGCTAGACTGAAAGACCTCTGCGCCATCCTTTTCTAAGATTTCATTAAATAACTGGTTCTTTTTATTGCCTAAACCACAGACAGTCTCTTTCTCTGAAGAATCAGAGGAATCTCCGAAAGGAATCTTAATCTTACGCGACTGAAGAAAGCTCTCAACGCCCTTATAGCGCGGTTTTCCGTCTACGTAAGGAAGATAATCTTTTGCATGGGTAAACTCTGCAAACTTTTCCCCGTCCCTCTTCTCTCTCAGGCGCATGTATTGATCAAAGGCCATCTTCCAGGCCTTGGCATGCAGATGAGCGGTATTAGTAACTACACCGTCTAAATCAAAAATCACCGAATCAAAGGAATACTTACTCATTTACAACTCCTATCTTCTTAAAATAATCACTTATTACTTATAAAAGAACGCCTTAAGCTGTCTTTAAGCCGTCCTTTTTGCAAATCTCTTACTATGACATTTTTTAAAATCAAAGGTATAGAAACCAACAACAATACTACTTCCTTAAAAGTGAAAAGCCTGATCTGGAAGCATCTATTCAGCACCTTGAAGAATCTAGAAGGTGTATAAAAAGAAAATTTTATCCTCCTGCCTATCTTTTTCAGGTCCGCATAACTATAAGCATCGGAATATAATTTACCCTCTTCAGTAATATGATAGCCGGGAGTTTTCTCTGCGACTTCTCTGAGAGGCGAAAATTTCTCTATTCTCAATTTTAGAAAAGTAATCGAGTCAACCCCTATTTCCTCTGCGAATTTCGGTATGCAAAGCATCTCTTCTTCAGTCTCGCCTATGTTACCGTAAATAAAATACCCATGGTAAAACATAGGATACTTTCTAAGTACTGCGAATGATTTCCTTATTGTAGCTGAGTCAAACCCTTTATTAAGCTGGGCTAATATCCAATCATGCGGAGATTCTATTCCTATTAAGAGTGCCTTAAACCCTGCTTTCACCATCTTTTCTAGTAACGAAGGGTACTTTGCTATATCAAGCCGGACTTGGGCTACGAAGCGCTTCTTTATTCCCCGCGCCACTATCAAATCGCATAAATCTTGCGCCCTTTTTGCATCAACAGCGAAGTTTTCATCACTAAAGAGTATAAACTTTGAAGTTACCCCTTCAATCTCTCCTACGACAGACTCAATATTACGGGCCGAGTAACTTCTCTTTTGGCCCAGGGGGTTTAAAGTAAACGTACAGAATTTACAATCATAAGGGCAGCCTCTGGAGCTTAATACTGTATCAAAAGTTAAATCTGCTACATTGATGCCGTTTAAGGCAAGGCGGTATTCAGTGTGCCTTAAGCTACGGTCTGGCGGCACTATCTTATCCAAGCTGGGTAATGGCCTGTTCTTATTGTGGGTTACCTTGCCGTTGGCACGGTAAGAAATTCCTAAAATATTTTCTAAGGGTTTACCTTGAAGAATTTCCTTTATCGTCTCTTCTCCCTCGCCTCTTACGATAATATCTACCCTGGGACAGCTTTGGAAAATCTCTTCAACCTTTTCTGTTGCAGTATATCCACCTACGACCAAAGGCTTACTATCCGGCATAAGGTTCAGGAGGCCGTAGATCTCT
>JAHIZC010000003.1 GCA_018814745.1 Candidatus Omnitrophota bacterium | reverse complement strand
AGTTTGGTTAGCGCGCGACGTTCGGGACGTCGAGGCCGTGGGTTCGAGTCCCACCTTCCCGACCAATTCATCAGCAATAGATAACCGGTGAATTGATCTCGAGTCACATTCGCTAAGATTAGTAGGTGACGAGGGACCAATTTTCTCCCGGTCAATTCTATGAAGAAACAAGTACAGCTATATTATTCCGGTAGGGTCCAGGGTGTGGGATTTAGGTTTACTATAAAAGATATAGCCAATAAACTAGGCGTTACGGGGTGGGTGAAAAACTTACGAGACGGCAGAGTGGAAGTGGTTGCTGAAGCAGAAGAGAAGGCTTTAGAGGAATTTTTAGCAAGCGTAAAGGAATATTTCTCTAAGTATATCAGTGATACTGATCTTCAATGGAAGGCAGCAACAGGAAAATTTAATGAATTCCAAATTAATTTCTAATGGGTAAAGATATAGAGAAAAAAATAGATCGCTTGAGAGACGAAATCAGGCATCATGACTATCTCTACTATGTATTAAGCCAACCGAAGATCTCCGATAAAGAATATGACCTCTTGCTCAGGGAACTGGTGAGCTTGGAAGATAAGCATCCTGAGTTTAAATCTGATGATTCTCCGAGTGTCAGGGTAAGTGGAGGAATTCTAGAAGGGTTTAAGACAGCCAGGCATAAACAGAGCATGCTCTCTTTAGATAATACTTATAGCTTTGAGGAAATAAAAGATTGGGAGAACCGCATAACAAAAGGATTAAAGCCGCAGGAGAAGATAGAGTATGTCGCAGAGCTTAAGATGGACGGGGTAAGTGCCAATTTAACTTATAAGAATGGAAGGCTATCTATCGGTGCTACCAGAGGAGACGGCCAGAGCGGAGAGAATGTCACCGTTAATATAAAGACAATTCGCGCTATTCCTTTAATCTTGTTGGGTAAAGACATTCCGGATTTTATTGAAATCCGGGGCGAAGTCTATATGGATAAAAATGAATTCAGCAGCCTGAATAAAGAAAGAGAAAAAGCAGGTGTAGCTTTATTTGCTAACCCCCGTAATGCTGCCAGCGGAACTTTAAAGCTTCTCGATAGCAGCATAGTTTCAAAGAGGAAGCTTAAGTTCTTTGCACATTCTCTAGGGGAGTGCAAGGGAATAGAGTTTTCTAATCACGGTGAATTCCTAAAGAGGCTCAAAGTTTGGGGTGTTCCGGTTAATACAAATACCAGGATTTTTAAGAAACTTGATGAAGTGATCGGGTATTGTAAAGATCGGCAGGAAAAAAGAGAAAAATTAAACTATGAGATAGACGGCGTAGTGATTAAAGTCAATGCTATCCAACAGCAGAAGAGATTAGGCTTTACGATGAAGAGTCCCCGCTGGGCAATAGCTTATAAGTTTCCCGCACATCAAGCAACCACCGAGGTTCTAAATATCGATTTTAACGTTGGTAGAACCGGCGTAATTACTCCCAGGGCGAAACTTAAAGCGGTTGAATGTGCAGGGGTAGTAATTCAACATGCCACGTTGCATAATTTTGATGAAATAAAACGTCTGAATATAAAAATTGGCGACAGGGTTTTAATCGAGAGAGCCGGAGATGTAATTCCTAAGATAATCAAGGTAGTAGAGAACAAGGGTGGAGGCATTGTTTCAGTACCCAAAAGCTGTCCGGTATGTTTAGGGGAAGTTGTAAAGGAAAAAGAAGAAGACGTTGCTTATAGATGCATAAATCTATTCTGCCCCGCCCAGATCGAACGGGGATTATTGCATTTTTCCAGCCGCAGCGCTATGGATATAGAAGGTATGGGGGAATCTGTGATTAATCAGTTGGTAGAGTTAAAATTGGTAAGGGATATAGCGGATATTTATAAATTAACTGCAAAAGACTTATTAAAGCTAGAATTTTTTAAAGATAAAAAAGTTCAAAATCTACTTTCTGCAATTCAGAAGAGTAAGTCCAGGCCCCTATCGTGTTTGATCTATGCCTTGGGCATTCGTCATGTTGGCGAGAAAGCCGCTTATGTTTTAGCCAGGCAGTTTAGAACCCTGGGTAATTTAGCGAAAGCCAAGCTGGATGAACTACGTAATATTTATGAAGTTGGCCCGGTTGTGGCGGAAGCGATAGTAAATTATTTTTCTCGGACTGAGACCAAAAAATTAATTGATCAGTTTAAGAAAACGGGGATTAATCTTAAAGAGGAGTTTTCTAAGGTTAGGGCTACAGCCTTAACCGGCAAGACCGTGGTATTTACCGGAGAACTAAGGGATTTTAGCCGTGCGGAAGCTCAAAAATTGGTGCGTGAGGCCGGCGGTAATGCTGTCTCAAGTGTGAGTAAAGATACGGATTTCGTAGTTAGCGGAGAGAATCCGGGTTCAAAGTACGCTAAAGCAAAAAAAATCGGAGTTGAGATTGTCGATGAAAAAAAATTTTCCCGCTTGCTAAGATCTGAATAACCTGCGGGATCCCGCCCGATATTAATCAGCTGAGCGGGGAAGGAGATGATAAAATGAATCGGAAGACAGAGTACAGAGTACAGAGTACAGAGTACAGAAGGCAAAAGTTCGAATTAAAAAATGTTTTTTTTCTGTTTTCTGTTTTCTGTTTTCTGTTTTCTACAATCGGTTGCGAAGCTTTTACGCGTAAGTTTACCCGCAAACCTAAGAAACAAGATTATCTCATTGGAGAAGTTGTCTTAGAGCCCGAAGAGTATACCGAGTTCAATATGACTAAAGAAGAGTTGTATCGCAGGTATTTCGGATTCTGGAAATCCTGGCAGGCAGAGCTAACTGCATCGCTGGAAGAGGGGAGAAGCAAGGCAAAAAAGATGGATTGCGCAGGAGAAGCAATAAAGAACCTGGTTAATTTAAGAGCTTTATTAGATCAAGAGAAGAAGATTCAATTGGACGGATATATCGATCAGATCAAGAAGTTGAATGATAAGATATCTCAAGATCCCTATGGTGCGGATAATGCGGCGAATGCCAAGGTCTCAGAGCGGATCAAGAGGGATATATTAAGAGATTTCTCGTATAGTAAGATAAAGGATAATCTGGTATGATATTGGAGATAGTAAGCGTAGGAACAATGCAGGTGAACTGCTATATATTAGCTTCCTCTCCGGGTTCATCCGCGATAATCATCGATCCCGGAGATCAGGCAGATAAGATCCAGCGAGTTTTGGATAAAGATCAGTTAAAACCCGCCTTTATTATAAATACCCATGGGCATTATGACCATATTGGTTGTGATAATAAGTTTGGCGTCCCTGTATATATACATCAAGAAGATCTAGCCTTGCTTAAAGACCCGGAGCTCAATCTTTCCAGTTTATTCAGTTTGGATTATCAAGTTAAATCTAAGGTAAAAACAGTCAAAGAAGAAGATATCATTGAGTTAGATGATATAAGTTTGAAAGTACTACATATCCCGGGACATACTCCGGGGGGCATCGCTTTGCTGATGCAGAAGCCTGAAAATAAAATTGTTTTTACCGGAGATACTCTATTTTTTCAGGGAATAGGCAGGTCTGATTTAGCGGGAGGCAGCGAGGAGTTGCTGATAAGGTCTATTAAAGAGAAACTGATGGTTTTACCCGAAGATACGGTGATCCATCCCGGACACGGCCCCAGCTCTACGATCGGCAGGGAAAAAAGAAGTAATTCTTTTTTGAACTAAGATGAGAGAACTAATCGATACTTTCCTTAATTATTTATCCGTTGAGAGAGGATTAGCCAAGAATACGATAATCTCTTACCGGGGGGACCTTAATTATTACATAGATTTTTTAAATCAACGGAATATTGATGTTTTATCAAAGACGACCAAGGTAGAGATCACCGATTTTATGTTTTCGCAGAAGGACAGGGGGATCTCGGCAAATTCAATTGCCAGGCGTTTGGCTGCGATAAGGATGTTCCACAGATTTTTGGTCAGAGAGAGGATCTTAAAGAGCGATCCCACTAATCTGATAGACTCTCCGAAGTTATGGAAGAAAATACCTGAGACACTTTCCCTTAATGAGGTTGAGAAATTACTAGCTCAACCCAATGTCAGGGAAAAACAGGGCTCTAGGGATAAAGCGATGTTAGAGGCTTTGTACGCCACTGGCATGCGTGCATCAGAGGCAGTGAATCTAAAATTGGATAATTTGAATATGGACGTAGGTTTTCTGCGTTGTATCGGCAAGGGCAATAAGGAACGGGTTATACCTTTAGGCAGTAAAGCTATAATTAGCCTAAAAAGATATCTAGAGATAAGCAGGCCGTATCTATTGAATCCTAAAGGAAAACGTAAGGATGCGGCAAAAAGGACATCT
>JAHIZC010000053.1 GCA_018814745.1 Candidatus Omnitrophota bacterium | reverse complement strand
TTTTAACTCTCTAATGCCGATTGCGCATGATGCAGTCTTACTAAGCTTTAAGCGGAGCAACCCTCTCACCTCATTAACCATCCCCTGCTTAAACATCCTATCCACGCGTTGGTCAATCCTCTTATAAAGAGCAGGGCGATTCATATTCAAACAAAAAATCGAAATATCATGCTCATCCTTAAGCCCTCTTCTCTGCTTCTGAAGTAAAGATATGGGCTTGCCCAGGCTTTCAAATACCTCTAATGCACGGATAATCCGCTTTTTGTCATTGGGGTGAATTCTACCGGCTGCCTCCGGGTCGACTTTCTTAAGTCTATTATAAATAAACCTATTGCCTTTTAGTGCTGATATTTTATAGAGCCGATTACGGATTCTTGCATCTCCTACCTTTGCCTCAAATATACCATCAATCAGTATAGTCATATACAGGCCTGTACCTCCTACGAAGATAGGCAGCTTGCCTCTCTTAAATATATTTTTAATATTCTTAAGCGCCTGCTTACGGTAAGTTGAAACATCATACTCCTTATTCACCGGCAAGATATCAACTAAGTGGTGTGGAATTTTATCTCTTAAGCCCTGGCAAGGCTTAGAGGTTAAGATATCCATCTTCCGATAAACCTGCATCGAATCACAAGAGATAATCTCACCCTTAAGTTTCTTGGCTAACCTGACTGCGATTTCGCTTTTTCCTACTGCAGTCGGACCGACAATAAAAATAATTTTTTGTTTCATTGAGGATAGATTTTGGTAGGGTAACCTTCTTGGAAAAGCCTCTCTTTTAAACTTACGATATCTTCACGCTTCATTGATCTACCAACCCTGACCCGGTACGTTTTAATTCCGTCGATCTCTGCCTCTTCCATATAAGCAGGATAATCCGATTCAATTAGTTTACGCTTAAGTTTTTTAGCATTAGCCATATCTGAAAATGCCCCGACTTGAACCGTATAATAAGCTTTAGACTCGACTTGCTTAAGACGCTGCTTGGCCTCTTCCTTAAGTTTACTCTCAGGGTTTTCGGCAATTAGTTTTTCATAACTAATTTTGGCCTTTGCAAAATCTCCCCTTAAAAAAAATGTATCCCCTAGCCCCAAGATCGCCTCTTCTTTAAATTTGCTATCCGGGAACTCATTAATGATTATTTCAAATATATCCCAGGCGCGTAAATAATTGCCATCTTGAATATAGCTCAGGCCTAAGAAATAGTATAACTCATCCATATCAGCGGAATATTCACTGTTCGCGAATATCTTTTCACCTTCTTCTATTGCCCGCTTATATTCTCCTGCCAGGAAGTGAACTTTAAGTTTTCCTAAATCCAGCGCATAAATATTACTTACAGCAGCAAGTAACAGGCAGAAAATAACAAAAATTGAAATTTGTTTAGAATTTAACATCGTTTCTTTTTTGAGATCCCTTTTTGTAAATCTAGTATGATTTTGTGCCTTTTCTCTTTAACCGCTCGAGGTAGATCATCAGCTAGCTCTGCCGCTTTAGTATTAGGCCTTGCTGAATACTTAAAGATATAAGCTGCGTCAAATTCTATATCTTTTACCAGATCGAATGTCTCCTGAAAATCCTTATCTGTTTCTTGAGGGTAACCCACGATTATATCGGTACTAAGCACGCTATCTTTTACAATCTTACGATAATTGGTTACCAGTTCTAAATAAAATTTCTTAGTATATCCCCGGTTCATCATTGCTAATATCCTATCAGATCCCGATTGTATCGGCAAGTGCAAACTTTTTTTCAATTTACCTAAACTTGCCATGACCCTGAATAACTCAACTGAAGTATCCTTCGGATGAGAAGTGATAAAACTAAACTCTTCAATCCCCTCAATTTGATTTACTAGCTTTAATAATTCTATGAAATTAACTGAAGGCTGAGAGCTGATAACTTTAGACAGATATGCATTCACATTCTGGCCCAAAAGTGTGATCTTCGTTATACCCTTTCCTACTGCTTCTTCGACTTCTCTTATTATATCCTTATGATTACGATTTTTTAAGTCGCCTCTGACATAGGGAACAACGCAATAAGAACAATAGTTAGAACAGCCTTCCGATACCACCACATAGGTGTTGTTTCTTTTCTCATAAAAACCGGTGTGATAGATATCTTCCGGCCTGATAGTGCCTTCAGTCTCTCTGATCTTGGTAGTAGATAGCCTATTAATTATTCCGGGGATTTTATCGATATCCGAAGGGCCTACTACAAAATTCACATTTGGAGCTCTATCAAAGACTTTCTGCTTATACGCTTGAGCCATACAACCGACGAGTCCGACAATCTTATTTGTCGGACGAGGAGTCTCCCCTGTTTTGATTTTGTGCGTTTTTTGCACAAAATCAAGGGGGGACAACTTTCCAATTCTTCCAATCTCGCTCCAGACTTTATCCTCCGCATGTTCACGCACTGAGCAGGTGTTTAATAGAATAATATCGGCCTTATCCGGCTCGTTGACTAATCCATAACCCTCTTTCTTAAGCAGTCCGCAGATTACCTCCGAATCCCGAACGTTCATTTGGCATCCCCAATATTTAAGATAAACTTTTTTCTTATTTTCTTTCATTTTTCCGCAACAACAAGCATTTCAAAATCTTCAGTGGTTAGTTTATTTTTTCTCGAAAACGAGCCGAGTTTTGCGCCAAAGATATCAATTTTTCTAAATCCAAGGCTTTTGAGAAGCCAGGTGATCTCGCTTGGTACATAATAGCGCTCGTTACACTTAAGCTCCCTTTTATTGCCGGAATCGTCCTCAAAAACAACGGTGTTGTAATCACGGAAAGTCATCAGATCAAAGGAGCAGTCCTTACACTGGGACTGGCCTTCTTTCTGCGCCGACTTATAGAATTCCTTGACCGAATGAAACAGCGGAAAC
>JAHIZC010000052.1 GCA_018814745.1 Candidatus Omnitrophota bacterium | reverse complement strand
TAAAATAATATTTGATAAAAAGGCTAAAAAGGAACAAGAGAGAGTTTTGAGAGAAACAGCAATAGCTGAGAAAGAAGAAACTCTAGCCAAGAAGAAGGCCGAGCGTGAAGCCGCTAAAACCAGGGATGAAGAATTAAGAGCTCAAAGAGAAGCCGAGCAGGAAGCATTAAAAGCTAAAAAAGAAGAAGAGAAAGCTTTAAGGCAGGCTGAAGAGAAGCCCAAAGATGAAAAAGTTATTACTAAGAAAAAAGTCGAGCAAGAAGAAATCAGTAAGATGAAGGCAGAGGAGAAGGCGAAAAGAGAGGCCGAGCGCGAAGCCGCTCTCGCTGAAAGAAAATCTGAAAGAGAAGCAGCTAGGGTTAGAAGAGAGGCTCTGCGATTAAAGAGGCAGGAAGAGTTAGTTAAGAATAAAGAGGATATGAAATTGAAACGGTTGAAACAATCCTTCGGGGAAGATGCGGCGAAGATATTGATACAGACAGATCAGAAGGCAGAAGGAAATTGGGATGAATTTCATAAACAACGCTCTAGATAGATAGAATCTTTTACTTATAGCCCTCTGTAGCAAAATATGTTGCAGAGGGTTTTAATTTAGGATAAAATAGGCAATATAATAATAGTTTGTAAAGAATAGAGATGGAGGCGTAATTATGTTTAGGAAAGCACTAGTATTAATTTTTGCTGTTTCTTTATTGGTAAATACGTATGGATGCGTAGCCTTACTAGCAGGTGCTGCCGGAGGGGCAGGAACAGCCGCATGGCTTTCACTTAAAATGACTCAGGAAGTAAATGCGACATTCCAAAAGTGTATGGAAGCTTCCAAAAAAGCATTGCGTTCTCTCAATCTCGATATTACCAAGGAGACAGTAAAAGGAGATATCGCGCAAATCAAAAGTGAATACGCTGACGGAAGAGTAATCTGGATTGATATCCGGCGACTTTCACCGGCAACTTCACGTATTGAAGTGCGTGTAGGTGCAAAGGGTGATAAAGAGGCAGCATCGAAAATCTTAAATGAAATTGTTAGATATCTATAGTTCTTAGGAGAGAGTAATGGCAAAAAGAAAGATATATCTTGATCATAATGCGACTACGCCGCTTCATCCCGAAGTGAAAAAGGCGCTGAAGAAGGCGATGGAGGTTTTTGGTAACCCCTCCAGTCTTCATAGTTTTGGCAGGGAGGCTAGAAGGCTGGTTGAACAGGTGAGAGGAGAGGTTGCTTCATTCATTGGTGCCGCTCCAGAAGAGGTTATATTTGTCGGCAGTGGTTCAGAGGCTAACAATACGGCGTTGTCTATTTTTACATGCTCTTCCAGTAAATGTACCTGTACGGCAAAAGGGGGCACCAGAATCATTACAACCAGTATCGAACACCCATGCATTCTGGAAACTTCCAAGTGCCTTCAGGATAGAGGCACAAAAGTTTCATTTCTTGAAGTGGATCAATACGGGAAAATCAAAATTGAAAAATTAAAGAGTATGATTAGTGATGAGACGGGATTGATATCGGTGATGATGGCGAATAATGAAATCGGCACAACACAGGATATTAAAGCAGTTGCTAAGATTGCGCATGCGCGTGGGATACTATTTCATACCGATGCAGTGCAGGCAGTAGGGAAGATTCCCGTAGACGTAAAAGATCTGGACGCCGATTTTCTCACGCTCTCAGCCCATAAGATTTATGGCCCTAAAGGCATAGGAGTCTTATACGTTAAGAAAGGAATTCCTTTCTGTTCATTGATTCATGGCGGCCATCAAGAACAGGGCAGGCGTGCGGGGACAGAGAATACCTTGGGGATCATCGGGCTGGGGAAAGCAGTTCAGATGCGGGCAAAAGAAATGGGAGAAGAAGAGAAACGGTTGCTTAAGTTAAAAACAATACTGAAGAATGGCATAGAAGAGAAAATTTCTAATATACAATTTAACGGACATCCCAGAGATTGTCTTACCAACACCTTGAATGTTTCTTTTGAAGGGGCAGAGGGAGAGGCGATACTTTTATATCTTGATTTAGAGGGTATCGCGGTTTCAACCGGCTCTGCCTGTGCATCGGGTTCGCTTGATCCTTCGCATGTACTTTTAGCTACCGGAGTATCTGCTGAGCGTGCGCATGGTTCAATTCGTATCAGCATGGGGCGCGATAATACCATAAAGGATGTAGAGTGCTTACTTGATAAACTGCCTAAGGTGATAAAGAAGATTAGGGGAATGTCTACCTCCTATATAAAAAAAGGTGAGCGATGAGTGAAAAGAACAAATGGGTTTATACGGAAAAACTTAAAGAGCACTTTGTAAACCCTAAAAATGTGCTTGCTGATGGCGAAGAAGAGCGTTTCGATGCCAAGGGCGTAGTAGGGAATATAAAGTGTGGTGATGAAATGATGGTTGCAATCAAAGTCGATAAGCAGAAGGGAACTATTAGCGATTGTAAATGGAAGACCTACGGTTGCGCCAGCGCGATTGCCAGTACCTCTATACTCTCTGAGATGGTAAAGGGAATGAGCTTAGATCAGGCTTATCATCTTTCTCCTAAAGATGTTGCTAAGGAGTTAGGGGGATTACCGGAACATAAGATACATTGTTCTGTATTGGGGGATAAGGCATTAAGGGCTGCGATCAACGACTATTATCAGCGTAATGGAATGCAGGATAAGGTAGAGAAAGAAAAGGCACGCATTATTTGTCAGTGTATGAATGTAACTGATCTTGAGATAGAAAGAGCTGTATTAGAGGGGGCAAGGACTCTGCTGGAACTTCAAGAGAAAACAAAGCTAGGCACAGTTTGCGGTCAGTGCAAAGGTAAAGCCACTGTCTTATTAGATAAATATATAAAAGAGCACTTCGCTAAAGAAGAATAAATTAATGAAATTCAATATCCAGAGTTTTAAAAAAGGTACCCTGATTTTCTCCTGGGCCCTATATGACCTGGCAAATCAATTCTTTGCTTTAAACGTTGTATCCTTATATTTTGTGCGTTGGTTGACTTTCGAAAAGGGTGCTCCGGAAATTTTCTATGTTATTTCTTTTGGTATCTCAGCCCTCT
>JAHIZC010000002.1 GCA_018814745.1 Candidatus Omnitrophota bacterium | reverse complement strand
GTTGCGCTCGGAATCAATTCGCACAGCAACTTATGTTCGCTGTCGCTCTATAAGTTGCGTACTCATTGAAGATAGCGCTTGGCGGGAGTGTTCACCATAGCACCTAATTTTCTTGATAACAGGTTTATTTAGCCTTATAATGCATCCCTACATAAAGAGTGGTTTCCTCTTGGCTTATATGAGAGTAAGTCCAGTTTTCCTTTTAAGTGTTGATAAGGATTAAAAAATGACTGAATTTCATTTTACCGGATGTATTGAAATAAAAGAGCTTCTCGGCAAGAAAGCCAATGACGAACGGGAGCTCTTGGAGTTGATCGAAGAGGTGCCGATTGACTCGATCTATTACCACACGCACAGTTATTTCTTAAGGCATTTCTACATCGCTGGGCCTTATCCAAATGACTTTGCCAATTGGGTAGCAATACAGGTCCGCGACAGGGTCTTAGGCGAGAAGTTGGCTTCTGTAACCCCTATGCATAACAAAAGCCTGGAAGATATCCGCATAGAGCTGGTAGATATTATTGATGATCACCTTTTCGATATAAAATTCGTGCCCGCCGTTGTCTATGGCCAGCCTTTTTATTTTATGAAATCGACTATTATCGAAGTACCCACAGGGATTGTAGTAAAGAGTCTTAGTGAGTTTACTGCGGCGTTAAAGATTGTTGATGCCAGCGCAATTTATAACCATATTTTTGAGGCAAGAATGCGTGATCGGCTAGGCAAAACCGATTTTTCCATCTGGCTTGAGTCTTCTTTAGGTTTAAAAGGGCTTGCTGATAAAATTGAGGTATTGGATAGTTACATGTATAGTTTAGAAAGCTTAAGAGAAAAACTGCTGCAGTTATCTTTGGCAGAGGCAAAAGAATGAATACTGAAAAAATCACTTTAGACTCGTATCGAGATATCGCTCCTGCCGGAGTAGTTGATCTGCTTTATAAATTAGCAGAGCGGCTAAAAGGCAAGTCTATCCTGCATGTGAACTCCACACGCTATGGCGGAGGAGTAGCAGAGATGCTGCTGCGCCTGATTCCCTTTTTTAATGAGCTCGGGATCATCGCTCGCTGGGAGATAATTTCAGGAACCCCGCTCTTTTATCAGACAACAAAGAGTCTTCATAATGCCCTGCAGGGCCAGCCCCAGGCAATTACAGCGCAGATGTATAATGAATACAAGCAGGTAAATAAAGACTGTGCCGCAGAGCTCTCTTTAGATGCGGAACTGGCGATAATCCATGATCCTCAGCCGGCAGCGCTTATTGAATATAAACCAAAAGATTCAAAATGGATCTGGCGCTGCCACATTGATATATCAAACCCGCAGCGAAAAGTCTGGCAGTTCTTAAGAGACTATGTCAGCCGCTATGACGGAGCAATTTTCTCTTTACCCAGCTTTGCGCAGAAACTTAATATCACCCAATATCTTTTGTACCCTTCAATCGATCCTTTAAGCGATAAGAATAAAGAATTAGATAGCTTAGAGATCAACCAGGTTTTAGCAAAATACGGCATTCCCAGTGACAGGCCGATGCTTTTACAAGTCTCGCGGTTTGATAAATTCAAGGACCCGCTTGGGGTGATTGAGGTGTATAAACTGGTGAAGAAAAATAATGATTGTATACTTGTGCTTGCTGGCGGAAGTGCTGCTGATGACCCGGAAGGGGCAATGTTCCTTAATTCTGTAAAGGAACAGGCAGTAACGGATAAAGATATATTCATACTGGATTTGCCTCCGGATGCAAATATCGAGATAAATGCCTTACAGCGCGCAGCCAGCGTTGTAATACAAAAGTCTACAAAAGAAGGATTCGGCTTAACCGTAGCAGAGGCGATGTGGAAAGGCAAGCCGGTTGTTGCAGGAGCAGTCGGAGGAATTAATGTCCAGGTTATTTACGGTGAGACCGGGTTTACTGTGAATTCAATTGAAGGGTGTGCTTACCGGGTGCGCTATCTACTAAATAATCCGGTGATTTCAGAAAAGATGGGAGAGAAAGCCAAGGATTATACGCGTAGAAACTTTCTTATTACCAGGCATCTTTGCGATTATCTTGCCTTGATTACCGCCACGCTTAATATTCGCTAGGTTTTAAAGATGGGATGTTCTCGCCTTTAGCAATCACCACAATACCGTTTTCCGTAACGTGGAAGCGTTTTTTATCTTCAAGGAGGTTATAGCCGATTTCTGCATGTTGGGGAATCTGGACACCTTTATCAACGATTGCTCTTTTGATCTTTGCGTAACGTCCGATATCGACTCCGTTTAGCAAAATAGAGTCTTCCACCAAAGAGAAACTATTAATTCTCACACCAGGAGAGATTACTGACCTGATTACTTTCCCTCCGCTGATTACTGCTCCATGGGAGAGCAGAGATTGTATTGATTCTCCTTTTCTCGATGGGTTAAATGAACCGTCATAAACCGTCTTTGCCGGAGGAAATTGTTCGTAAGTAGTCCTGATTGGCCAATCCCGGTCATATAGGTTAAACTCCGGTATAATCTTCACTAGATCCATATTCGCATTGTAATAGTCGTCAATTTTTCCGACATCACGCCAGTACGATCCGTATTTTTCATATCGATTAAAATCATAAGCATAAACCTTAAACTTTTTAAATATTGCAGGAATAATATCCTTGCCGAAATCATAACCGTTTTCTTTTTTGGCTTCTTCAGTAAGGATTTCATCAATCAGTTTGGCGCTTGTAAAATAAATCCCCATGGAAGCATGAATCCGGTGCGGGTCATCCGGGATCGTTTGAGGCTTAGAAGGTTTCTCGGAAAAATTTATCAGCCTACCGTCAGCGTCGAGTTCGCAGACGCCGAACTCCTCTGATTTTTCTGCAGGCATGCGCGTCACCCCCAGAACAAAGTCCGCCCCTTTTTCAACATAAAATTTGGCAAGGTTTTGATAGTTCATTTTGTAGATATGGTCTCCGGCAAGAATCATGCAGTATTGCGGCCGCTCGTCACGAAGAAGGAAAAGGTTTTGGTAAATTGCGTCTGCCGTACCCCGGTACCAACTGTCGTTAATCCTCTGTTGCGCAGGGACAACATCAATATAGCTGCCTACTTGCGGGTCAAAGATATTCCATCCCTTTCTAATATGAAAGAGCAGAGAAGAGGAGCGGTATTGAGTTAAAACGTGGATGCGGTGAAAGCCGGAATTAAGGCAGTTTGAGAGGGTGAAGTCAATGATGCGATAAATGCCTCCGAAGGGGACGGCTGGTTTCGTTCTGTCTTTTGTCAGCGGATATAATCTTTTTCCTTTTCCGCCGGCCATAATGAAAGTTAAAGCATCAAAGTCATTATACATTGTTTTACAGTTTGTTTTGATAAATCCTGTAATCTATAGAAGGGAAGAGGTTATATTGGGCGATCCGTTTATTCAACCAGCGTTGGTCGATATTATTCCCTTCAATCATCGAGTATAATTTATTAAAGGCGTATATATGGTCTTTAACGCGCTGTGTTGCATAATCAGCGCAGGCATTTGTCTTCATCATAAAAGGCCAGTCACTTGATTGCGCAAGAAGCAGTTCTCTTGCTAAATGATTTAGTGCTTTTTCCAAATCTCCTGTTGCGCGCGGAAATTTATTCGCAAACCCAATTAAGCGTTCTGCTATTTTATGTAAATGCGAGTAAATCCAATCGTTTGAGCCGTCAAGCCAAACTTCGCTATATCCCTTCCAACCCCAACTTGAAAGAGCGGGGGAGATTACCTGGTAGTCCTGGTAAAAAGAGAGATATTCTGCGGGAGTGGTGAGCTTAAAGACATTTTGATCCGCTGCGGTTTTTCTGATTACGCATCCGAGCCATTCAATTCCTTCAAACCACCAGTGGCCAAAGAGTTCAGCATCATAAGGCGCAACAACAATAGGTTTTCGTCCGACTTCCCTATGTAGGTATTCAATCTGTTTTACCCGGTTAAAAACAAAATTTCCGGCATGATTATTAGCTGTTTCTCTAGCTATTTGGGGGTTATAGTATTCTTTATAATCCCCTTTACCCGTAATTTTGTGGTACTTGATGCCAGTTGCTATCCGCGTTCCGTCGCCGTTAAGATAACCTTTTATATAGTCATAATCTAAATCGTATCCGATATCGCGGTAGAATTCCCGGTAGTTGAAGTCTCCGGGATATCCCTCAACCGCACTCCAAACTGCTTTCGATGATTCAACATCCCGGCCAAAAACAGCAACACCGGATTTGCAAAGGTAAGGGTTATAAACGCCAAAACGCGGGCGCGGCTCGCCAAATAGTATTCCGTGCGTATCAAGGATAAAGTAGCGTATTCCCGCATCTTTTAAAATACTATCAAGGCCGGGGTAATAACCGCATTCCGGAAGCCAGATTCCTTTTGGGATATGGCCGAAGATATTCTTATAGGAGTTTACGGCAACTTCAATCTGCGCTCTTGCCGCCTGTGGGTAGAGTTCCACCAGAGGCAAGTAACCGTGCGTGGCGCCGCAGGTAATCAGTTCGATGTTAGCTGTTCTATCAAATTCTTTAAATGCGTTAATCAGCCGGTGGTGATAGCGGTCTGAGTAAATCTTTAAAAATTCGCAGTATATTTCATTGTACATTCTTGCCAGGGGTGCTAGATGAGAGTTATCTTTGTTGCGCCAGATCTCTTTTTCCGAAAGCTCAATCAGCGATTTTATTTTTTTCTCAAGGCGGATATTAAGCAGTTCGTCTTCAAACATCGCTAAAAGAGTAGGGCTTAAGGAGAGTGTGATTTTGAAATCAACCTTATCCTCTAAGAGCCGGTTGAGCATTATTATTAGAGGAATATAGGTTTCGATCACCCCTTCATAAAACCAGCTTTCTTCCAGAAAGCTTTCGTGTTCCGGATGCCTGACGAAAGGTAGGTGGGCATGAAGGATGAATGCAAGATAGCCTTTTTCCATATTATTTCTTATGTGTAAGAATGAAGCTTGCTGAGCCGCCGAAGGCTCCGGAAGTAACCCATTCTGTAAGGCGCTTTTGAAAGATTTCTTTCATTTCCATTGAGCTTTTCCCGATATCAAAGCCGCCGGAAGCGCCAAAAAGCTTCCAATACAAATCCTCCTGGCACATCCATGTTTCGTCAAGAAGATCAGAAGGCCCGAAACGCGGGGTTTTTAC
>JAHIZC010000051.1 GCA_018814745.1 Candidatus Omnitrophota bacterium | reverse complement strand
GTCGAAGGCCAAAACGCAGCTACAAGTTATGAAGTTATTGAAAGTAAAAAAGATTTTGATATAGTGAAGGTAATGCCTTCAACCGGCCGCACCAATCAGATCAGGATTCACTTTAAAGAATTAGGCCATCCTCTGGTGGGTGAAAGAAAGTTTGCCTTTACAAAAGATTATAAACTTAAGGCAAAGAGAGTCTGTCTACATGCTGTGGCTCTAAGATTTACTCATCCAGTTACTAACGAAGCAGTTGATTTATCTTGCGCCTTAGCGCAGGACTTAGAGAAGTTTCTTAAGACACCCCCTGATTAAGATGAAGATATCCGTAAAAGCGTGGGTTATTTTTATCCTGATTGCGATCCTGGGTTTTTGTCTCTGGATGCATTTTGGCTATCCGCGTTTTTCTTTTGTAGACCTATCGGTTAATAAGAAAGAAGCACGAAATATTGCTGTATCCTATCTTAATTCCCTGGGAGTGGATCTTGAGGGATATTCCCGGGTAATTACCTTTGAGAATGACGGCTGGGCGGATAGGTATCTTCAGAAAACCTTAGGGTCAAAAAAAGAGAATCAGTTTGTTGCGCGTTATAATTATGAATTGTTTTTTTGGAAAGTGCGTTTCTTCAAGGAATCTGAGAAAGAAGAATACCTTATAGGAGTGAGCCCTAAGTCCGGAGAGATCCTAAGTTTCGCTCACCTGATTGAAGATATCCTCGAAAGGAAAACTGAAGACCAGGAGATCGCTAAGCGTAAGGCAAGGAGATTTCTTGAGGAGAAATTCGCTATAAATATAGATCAGTATGATTTTCATGAAGTGAAGATAACCCGCCTGGAGAATAGGACTGATTATAGTTTTTCCTGGGAACATAAAGATGTGTATATTCCCTGGCAGGAGGATGAGGGAGGAGCGAAGCTGCTTATCGGAGCCACGGTATCAGGTAATGAGATCAGGTGGTTTTATAAAAATGATCTGGATATACCGGAAAAATTTAACCGCTACGTTGAAAAGCAGCTTGTTTTCGGCGAATATTTGTCAAGTTTTTATTTTCTGGTGTTGACTTTTCTGGTTGCTTCGTCTATATATCTTTTGATAAAAAAAAGAAATCAGGTAGTCGCCCGTTTCTGTAAAAAATGGTATATATATCTAGCGATACTTCTAGCATCTCTTAGCCTGGTTTCTTTCTTCAATAATTTACAGAGTATAATCATGCATTATTCAACCAGCGTCTCTTTAGTTTCATATATAGGTATTAATTTGGTAAAAGTAATCATCAATCTCGTCCTTTTCAGCGTAACATTTGTAATGGTTGGTATTGCCGGAGAGACCCTGCGTAATGAAGCATTACCTGAGGGGCAACAATGTTCATTCCTGCATTATCTCAGATCGACTTTTTTCAGCCGTAGAGTTTCAGGGGCTATTTTATTAGGCTATCTCTTGTTTGTGATCATGCTGGGTTTACAAGCGTTTATTTTCGATCTCGGACAGGAGCATCTGGGCGTATGGAAAGAGCACTTTAGGTTCACACGTTTCTCTTCTTCCTATATACCGTTTTTGGGTGCTTTTATTGTAGGAATCATGGCAAGTGTTAATGAAGAGGTGATTTTTAGAATATTTGCTATAAGTTGGGGAAAAAAATATTTTAAAAATATGCTCTTTGCTATTTTCTTTTCTGCGCTTATCTGGGGCTTTGGCCATTCCGGATATGCGATATTTCCCGTTTGGTTCAGAGGGATCGAGGTTAGCATCATCGGGTTAATGTATGGATTTGTATTTATAAAATATGGTATTATACCTTTGATTGTGGCGCATTACCTTTTTGACGTATTCTGGGGCATCGCCGCATATATATTAGCGCGCAGCAGCGGTTACTTATTTTACGCTTCACTATTCGTATTTCTCATTCCTTTAATTTTAGCTTTAGTTGCTTATTTTATTAATCGAGAGGAGAGGGAGAAACCGATTAAGACGATTTTAGATAAGATTCAAAGATATAATCTGGGAGTTTTAAAGATCTTCGTATCTGAGCGTAAAATTAAAGGGTTCAGCGAAGCTGCAATTCAAAAAGAGCTAATCGCGCATAATTGGGATATAGATCTAGTGGAGATCGCGATCCGCGAAGTGTTCTAAGATATGCTAAATCATATATTATTAGGTATAATTCAGGGCTTAACCGAATTCTTGCCTGTGAGCAGCTCAGGCCATCTAATTATCGCGCAAAAGATTCTAGGGGT
>JAHIZC010000050.1 GCA_018814745.1 Candidatus Omnitrophota bacterium | reverse complement strand
ATAAGTTGGGAGTTTTAGATTATATCGTAAAACCGGTAGAGACAGATGTGCTTATCTCTAAGATTGAGAAAGTGTTAAGTAAACAGTAACTGTTAAAAAACCAAAATACTGTAGGAGATAGAGATATACCATGTGGATATAGTCAATACAGGGGAATATGCTTTCAAGGTTAAGGCAAAGGACTATGAGTTTGTAGTGGACCCGAGGGGAAAAGGGGTTACTCCGCCGGATGCATTTTTAGCAAGCCTGGGTACCTGCGTAGGAGTTTATCTGCGTAAATATGCCGAAGGCGCAGGATTGATACTACCGGAATTTCAGATCAGCGTAGATGCAGAGTTTAGTACGGAGAAGCCGGTTTGTTTTAGGAAGATAGGCCTTAAGATAGATTTAAAAGGAATGCAGTTGGATAAGCGCAGGATGAAAGCTATGCATGAGTTCGTGATGAATTGTCCGATTCATAATACTTTAAAACAGAATCCTGAGGTAGAAGTAAAGTTCGTATAATAAGAAGAACCACTAATAAGTAGATATGAGTGACGATCGGGATATTGCATATGCATTATTCGGTTTTTGTTTTGGCATATGGTCTTTTTTCGGGGGATTTAAACGCCTGCGCAGAAAAAGATTGATAGAGAATATTCCCACCTCCACTATTCGAGGCCTTGCTATGGGGCTGGTGGAGTTGTGCGGAGAAGCTGATTGCGTCACTGTCCTTAGGAGCCCGTTGACAAATACTGAATGCGTATTGTATAAATATTTAATAGAAGAATATAGAAGCAGCGGTAAGTCCGGACACTGGGCAAAGATTGCTTCAGGCAATAGTTTTTATTCTCCCTTCCGGATAAAGGATAAAACAGGCAAGATTATAGTATTCCCCCAGGGAGCAGAGTTAATTTTGCCAATCGACTATGAATTTAAGACCGGTTTCGGAAGGATTATGCCGGATAATTTGATAAATTTTATGGATATAGGCGGGATAGGCTACAAGAGTTGGTTGGGAACGCGTACCTTACGTTTTAAGGAATGGTTTATCCGGCCGCAGGAGACTGTTTATGTATTAGGAACAGCAAAGAAGAGCGCGCCTAGCGGTAATGATTATCAGCAGAAACTGATGCAGCGTATAAGCGAGGTGAAGAAAAATCCTTTGAAGATGAAAGAGATAGACCTGAATAAAGACGGAGATATAAGTAATGAAGAGTGGGATTCAGCCGTAGCTAAGCTGGAGGAGGAAGTTCTTGAGCAAACGTTGAAAAATACCCCCGCAGACAATCCTTATGATGTAATTATCGGTAAAGGCGATGTGGAAACTACATTTATTATTTCTGACCGCAGTGAAAAGGATTTGATCAGGAAATTAAAGATGCAAAGTCTTCTGGGTATTTACGGCGGGGCAGCACTTAGTTTGCTGCTTTTGGCTTATCTTATATTAAGATTAAGGTGGTTAGGATTTAACTGAAAGGAGGCAGTATAATGGTAGGAATTATTGTTATTGCTGTTTTGCTTTTTGTCGTTGTAGGAGTAGTGATGTATTTTGTTTCACTTTATAATGGCCTGATAAGGCTTTCGCGCAATACCGACAAGTCCTGGTCAAATATTGACGTGTTGCTTAAACAACGGCACGATGAGATACCCAAGTTAATAAAAATCTGCGAAGGTTATATGAAATACGAGAGGGAGACGCTGGAGAAGATTACTGCTACGCGAACCGCATGTTTACAGGCCTCGGGAGTGGCGGATTCCGCAAAGAAAGAGGGGGAATTGAGCGGTTTGTTAAGGCATCTTTTCGCCGTAGCGGAGAATTATCCGGATTTAAAAGCAAACCAGAATTTTTCTCAGCTGCAAAAGCGTGTGAGTTATCTAGAAGACCAGATTGCCGACCGCAGAGAGTTCTACAATGATTCAGTGAACAGCTATAATATAAGAATTCATCAGATCCCGGATATGTTTGTGGCGAATATGTTAAATTTCAGGGATAAGGAGTTGTTTAAGGTTTCGGAGGAAGATAAGAAAGACGTAGATATAAAATTCAATTTCCCCAAATAATAAATCTGATCCCATTCCATGGCAAAAGTCAGGTATGAGGTTGATGCGCATAATAGGCTGGTAGTAAAGTCAGGTAGGAAGACGGAATTAAAGCGGTTTAGAAGAGTAGTTGAGGGAAGTTTCAAGACAGATAAAAAGAATCAATTAACCTACCATATCAAGGCTCCGGTTGGTAGGCGGGGTCCCCACCAGGTAAAGTTCCAAGGCAAATGGTCGTTGAATAAGAATCATGATTTAAGGCTTACCTTAGATAAGTGGAGGAGGCAGACATTCGGCGATCAGCTGACCCTCAAAGGGGATATTGTTGATCTAAATAAGAATTCACTGGTATTTGCAGTTGGGACGAGAACAAATAAGGGGAAGCAGTCAATATATCTAATAAGACTTCAAGGGGCCTGGCAGGCAGATAAGAATAACCGCCTTACATTCAGGGCAGGTCAGGATAGAGATAATTACGATACCTTGACCTTTGAGGGGATATGGGGGATAGGTAAGGATTATGAGATAATATATAGGTATACAAAAGCTAAACTTCGAGATAAGCCGAAGCAGGTGCACACCCTGATCTTTAAAGGCAAATGGAAGATAAGAGATCAGGCAAGGATAGCCTATGAAATTGATAAGGGCTCAGGATCCGGGTTTAATTTTAAGACTTCGGTTGGCGTATTTAAGGATAGATATATAAAATATGAGGTGGGCGTAGGGACATCAGGCGAGAAGCAGACGATTAAGCTATTTGGTAGATGGAAGATTAAGAAAGACTTGGGGTTGATATTTGAAGTGAAGAGAGGTTATGATATAGTTTTGGGAGCAGAAGCTAAGCTTTCGGATAGAGATAGCATATTATTTAAGCTTAAGGATACGGGTAGTGAAGGCGAGTTTGAGCTCAGGCGTGCATTGTTAAAGGGCGATGGCCAGGCATTTATAAGGTTTCTTAAATCAAAGCGAGAATCTGCAGTGTTTGTTGGCGTTGGTCGCGGATGGTAAGTCCGAAGGAGATTTTATTCGAAGAAATGATTCCTGCCTTGTCTTGTTTCTCGCGCATCGTTCAAATTTCCCCGGCGTGGAAATTCTTCACTCGGAGAAAATTTTCGCTCTGCCAGACATATATTAGCGGGGCAACCTTGCCCGCTCAAATTTTCTACGTGCGCTCAAAATCAAGCCAAGTCAGTCCTCATTGGCTCAGGATAAAATCTCTCCTGACATTTCTATTAGTGAAAGGGGCTTTTGCGGT
>JAHIZC010000049.1 GCA_018814745.1 Candidatus Omnitrophota bacterium | reverse complement strand
CCTGATCAGAGAAGGTACAATTTGGGAGATACCCAAATATATCGAACAGGGCGATGTATTTGGTATGCAATCATTTAATCAATCTTTGATAAAATTAACTCGGGAAGGGAAGATCAGCGAAGAGGAAGCCACAAGATTCGCGGATAATAAGGAAGAATTCATCTTGACCTTAAGGGGAATCAAGAAGGCATAAGCGCATATAACTTACGTTTCCGCCAAAATAATTGGCGAGACCTCGCCAGCCATGCTGGCGGGCATTATCATTCCGTAAGTTATGCGCTCATTTAAAAAAGGAGTTCTTATGTTAGAAGAGATCAAAGCCAAGCTTTCAAAGATAAACAACCTGCTCACAAACCTAAGAGGTTATCTTTGACATAGATAATAAGATAGAGCTGATTAATAAGTTGTCACAAGAAATGTCAGAAGCCGGCTTCTGGAGCAATAACCAGAATTCGGCAAAGGTGGTCAGGCAGTTAAAGGGTATGAAGTCCGCAGTAGAGCCTTTCGAGGCGGCATTTAAGAAATATCAGGAATTACAGGAACTCACCGACATCCTTAAAAGCGAAGAGAAAGAATTAATCTCCGAGCTAACCAAAGACATAGACTTTCTGCTTAAGGAGATGGACGCGCTTGAGTTTAAAACCATTCTCGGCGGAGAACTTGACATAAACAACGCTATCTTGAGTATCAATGCTGGTGCCGGCGGTACCGAATCCTGCGATTGGGTGGGGATGCTTTTTCGGATGTATAGTAGATTCGCCGAGCGTCATAAATATAAGATAAAGACGCTGGATATGCTTCCCGGTGAGGAAGCAGGGATAAAAAACGCTACGGTCTTAATCGAGGGTGAATACGCTTACGGATATCTCAAAGCGGAGCGCGGAGTGCATAGATTAGTGAGGGTATCTCCTTTTGACGCCAATAAACGCCGCCATACCTCGTTTGCTTCGGTTGACGTAATCCCGGAAGTAGAGGAGGATATGGATATAAAGTTAGAGGAGAAAGAGCTGCGGGTGGATGTTTACCGCTCAAAGGGAGCGGGCGGGCAGAGCGTAAATACTACGGATTCCGCAGTAAGGATTACGCATATTCCCACAGGATTGGTTGCCCAATGTCAGAATGAGCGCTCTCAGCATCAGAATAAACAGATGGCGTTGAGGATTTTGAAGGGGAGAATCTATGAATGGGAAATGGATAAGAAAGAAGAGGAATTACTTAAGCAGCAAGCTGGGCCAAAAAAAAGATCGAATGGGGCAGTCAGATACGCTCTTATGTGATGCATCCTTATAGCATGGTAAAGGATCACCGCACTAATCATGAGACCGGAGATGTCTCTAAAGTGATGGACGGAGCGATCGATAAGTTTATTGGGGCATACTTGAAAGCGCAAAGCGCAAAGCGAAAAACGTAAAATTAGAAATATGCTTAAATTTGTTAAAAGTTCAATTTTAAAGAACAAACAAAAGCTGATCAATAGGAAATATCCCGGCGTGAATATTGTTTTGCATCCGGATATGCCTAGTAGTTCAATGGGGAAGATGCTGGAGTTGAGCCGGATAGTGCAGGAGGTAGGAGCCTTGGAAGCTAAAATCAGCGCCCTTACGGATGCAGAATTAAAAATAAAAACAGATGAATTCAAAGCAATAATCAAAAGTAAATCCGATCAAAATTCCAAGGAGCTTGAGGAGCTAAAGGGCGCGATGGTTCAGGCGGCTATACCTGAAGAGAAAGCGAAGATAAAAGAAAAAATAAAGATATTCAGAAATAAAACCTTCCAGGATATTTTGCCTGAAGCATTCGCCGTGGTCAGAGAAGCATCGAAGCGGACGATCGGCCTTCGGCATTTTGATATTCAGATAGCAGGTGGGGTGGTTTTACATGAAGGCAGGATCGCTGAGATGGCAACCGGTGAAGGTAAGACCTTAGTAGCGACTTTGTCCGCATATCTCAATGCCCTGCTTGGATTAGGGGTGCATATTGTCACGGTCAATGATTATCTCGCCCGTCGCGACCGAGAGTGGATGGGGCCGATTTATGAATTCTTAGGATTAAGCGTGGGGGCGATACAGCATGAGATGTCGGATGAGCAGAGAAGGCAAGCTTATGCCTGCGATATAACTTACGGGACAAATAACGAGTTTGGGTTTGATTATCTACGTGATAATATGAAATACAGTTTAGAGGATCTTACACAGAGGCCTTTCTTTTATACGATCGTCGATGAAGTTGATTCTATATTAATCGATGAGGCGCGCACGCCTTTGATTATCTCCGGCCCTGCGGAAGAGTCGACAGATAAATATTATACTGCCAAAAAAATAGCAGATCAGTTAAAGGGAAGACGGGTCACGGAAAAAGATCAGATCGATGCAAAATATAAAGGAGTAGATTTAACTACCGGTTTTGATTACGTTGCCGATGAAAAAGCCCAGACAGCAGCATTGACCGATGAAGGCGAATTAAAAGCAGCGCGCCTCTGGGGGATAGAAAGCCTTCATGAGATCGAGACCATGGAGTATCGCCACCACACTAACCAAGCACTTCGGGCAAAGGAATTCTTTGAGCGCGATGTAGATTATGTGCTTAAGGAAGGAAAAGTAATTATCGTTGATGAATTCACCGGCCGGATGATGCCGGGAAGGCGCTGGTCGGACGGGTTACATCAGGCAGTAGAGTCTAAAGAGGGCCTGAAGATCGAGCGGGAGAACCAAACCCTGGCTACGATCACCTTCCAGAATTATTTCCGGATGTATGAAAAATTAGCCGGTATGACCGGGACCGCCTATACCGAAGCCAATGAATTTAAGGGAATATACCAGCTGGATGTAGTAGTAATGCCTACTAATCAACCTTTGGCCCGTACAAATTACTCAGACCGGATTTATAAAACCGAAAAGGAAAAATTTGATGCTGTGGTCGAGGAGATCGTGGAACTTCATAATGCCGGCAGGCCCGTTTTAGTAGGCACTATCTCTATAGAAAGGTCGGAATTATTTTCCGAGATGCTTAAAGTACGCGGAATACCCCACCAGGTGCTCAATGCCAAATATCACGAGATGGAAGCTCAGATTGTTGCCCAGGCAGGCAGATATAAAGCGGTGACTATTGCCACAAACATGGCGGGTAGAGGAACAGATATTGTATTAGGCGGCAACTCCGAATTTATGGCTAAGAGCCTTTTAAGAGAGAAGGATAAATCTGGCGAGATAAATTTAGAGGAAGAATACAAGGTGCTGTTAGCTAAATATAAAAAAGAATCCGCTGCAGAACATAAACAGGTGACTGATGTCGGCGGGTTGCACGTTCTGGGAACCGAACGTCACGAAGCCCGCCGGATTGATAATCAGCTGCGCGGCCGCTCAGGAAGGCAGGGTGACCCCGGATCATCCAGATTCTATGTCTCTTTGGGGGATGATCTGATGCGCCTATTTGGTTCTGATCGCTTAGTTGGTTTAATGGAAAAATTGGGCTTAGAAGAGGGCCAGGTAATAGAACACCCTTGGGTTTCCAGGTCGATTGAGATGGCTCAAAGGCGCGTGGAGCAGCACAATTTCGAAATCAGAAAACAACTCTTAGAATATGATAACGTAATGAATAAACAAAGGGAGATTATCTATGGTCAGCGCCTGGGTATTCTCGAGGGAGCTTCTTTAAAAGAGAGCAATCAAGAGATAGTCACCAAGATTATCGATGATCTGATATCGATATATATCCCCGATAGCCTGAAGGGCGAGGAGCCTGATATGAGGGGCCTGGTTAATGCAATCAGCCTAAAATTCGGGCCTGTTTTTAAGATGGAGATAATGCAGGATATGCCGCAGGAGAAGATCAAAGAAGAATTGTATAAGACCGCGATCAGCGCCTATGATGAAAAAGAGAAGTCGATGGGGAGCGATTTAATGCGCCATCTGGAGCGTATGGTTTTCCTGCAGGTTATCGATAGCAAATGGAAGGATCATCTATACGCAATGGATAATCTTAGAGAAGGTATAGGACTGCGCGCCTATGGCCAGCGCGATCCATTGGTAGAATATAAGCGTGAAGCATTTAACATGTTTAGTGAAATGATTACATCTATTGAGGAAGAAGCGATTGAGGCAGTATTCAAATTGCGTCCGGCTAAGACAGAGAGAGTCAAAGGTGTCTTTAGTTCTATCTCAAAAGAGTTATCCCATCCGGAAGTTGCCAGTTTCGAGAAACCGAGAGAGCAGCCGACGATTGAACAGCCGCATCGATTCGGGACTCCCAAACCTGTTTCCGTTCCTCCCCCGGTAACAAAATCCCTTCCTAAAGTAGGCCGCAATCAACCCTGCCCTTGTGGTTCCGGGAAAAAATATAAAAAATGCTGCGGCAGATGAATAAGCTATCAGCCAAAACGAAATCTTTATTTCTCTGTATTTTATCCGGGATTCTATTAGTTTTGTCTTTTCCGCGCAGCGATTTTTGGATTTTAGCCTGGGTTGGTTTTGTTCCTTTATTTTTTGCGCTGCATAATCAATCTAAAATCAAAGGTTTTTTGCTGGGGTATTTAACGGGAATTATTTTCTGGTCGGGAATTATTTATTGGCTGGTGCATGTAACTTTACCCGGAACCATTGTTCTTATTTTATACCTTGCGCTATACTTCGGAATATTTGGTTTAATTATTGCAACTTATAACTCACGACTTACCCTTCGGCAGGCTCAGGGTACTTCGCCGAAGGACACTGAGCGAAGTCGAAGTGTCCCTTACAACTTCTTATTTATTCCTTCGCTCTGGGTTTTACTTGAATATATACGAAGCTATCTATTCACCGGTTTTCCCTGGGCGCTCTTGGGCCATTCACAATACATGAATTTACCAGCTATCCAAATAGCAGATATAACCGGAGCCTGGGGGGTTTCATTTTTGGTTATGCTGTCAAATGTAATAGCCTATTCGTTTTATAGAAAGAAGAAGATATCCTGGTTTCCGATATTGTGTTTGACACTCGTTTTCTTCTACGGGCATCATCAGATTTTTGAATCAGAAGTACAGGGAAATTATGGCTCGGGGGTTAAAGTTTCGGTTATTCAGGGGAATATACCTCAGGAGTTAAAATGGCTAGCAAAAGCCCGGCCCTACATCATCAAGCAATATACGCGCCTGACTAAAGATGCAGCCGCTAAGAATCCTGATTTAATTATCTGGCCTGAGGCATCCAGCCCCGGTGTATTAGGAAGGGATAATTGGATCTTTGAAGAGATTTTTTCATTGAGCAGGGATTCTAAAATACCTTTACTTTTAGGAACAGTTACAAAGGATAAAGAGGAATATTTCAATAGCGCTATACTGCTTGATAGCGAAGGGAGGATCGCTGGACACTATGATAAACTGCATCTCGTTCCGTTCGGAGAATATATACCCCTTAAAAGATTCCTGCCTTTCCTAGAGTCCGTGGTACCGATCGGAGACATTAATCGCGGCAAAGAGTACACTATATTCGAATTACCACTTAATACTTACGGATTACGAGATAAATTCGCCGTTCTGATCTGCTTCGAAGATTTATTCCCGGAGCTTTCCCGCAGATTCACAAAGCGAGGAGCGGGATTTCTGGTGAATATAACCAATGATGCCTGGTATAAAAGGACCTCTGCCGCTGATCAACATTTGCAGTCTTCAGTATTCAGAGCAGTAGAGAATCGTACTTTTGTTATTCGTTCTGCTAATACAGGTGTCTCAGGGTTTATCAGTCCTTCCGGAAGGATAATTTCTTTGGTGGGCGATGCCTTTGGGAATCATATATTTGTCGAAGGCTTTGATACCCGGACTGTGTCTATCTTAAAAAGAAAACCGAGTTTCTATACTCAATATGGAGATGTTTTTGTTGTTTTTTGTTTTTTATTTGCCATATATGGTATAATATCGCCCCAAAAGAAACTTCTGAAAAAATCATGAAGAGAGCATTTTTAATCATACTAATCATCCTGTTGGCTATTTTGATTCCGGGTATTTATTTTCTGGATAAACAGTATTGTCTTTGTCCTATCGAATATGAGCAAGATATTATTGTCTTACGTCACGATAAAATGGGGGATGGGTCATTTGGTGCTAGCCGCAGCGGCAATAGAAAACATCTTGGAGTTGATCTTTTGGCAGAAGTCGGGACTCCTGTACGGGCTGTCCGCTCAGGTATCGTGCTCGCCGAAGAAGAAAGGCGCGGGATGGGCAAATACGTGGTTATAAAACATCTAGGCGGTATAAAGACTATCTACGGCCATCTTTCCAAAATCAGGGTTGCGAAATACCAGCTTGTCAGGCAGGGCCAGATTATCGGTGATGTTGGTAAGACTGGGAATGCTAACTACCGCAGTATGCTCTCACATCTGCATCTTGAGGTAAGAAAAAATAATATCCCGCAGGATCCCCTGGAATATCTAGAATAATTAAGGAGTTTTTGGTTTTTCTTTTGGCTCCAGATGGACTACCACATCTGTAATCTGAGGAAATTCTTTTTTGATCGCTTTTTCAATCTCATAACTGATCTTATGGGCATCGTCTATGTGCATCTCAGGATCAACTTGCACATGGAGGTCTAGATGTATGTCATCGGGCCTGCCGCGGCTTCTGATTTTATGGCAGTTTTTTACTCCTCTTACCCCCATTACGGTATTCATAACTTTACTGACATCCACTATAGCCGCAGTATCACAGAGTACTGCCTGGGCTTTCTTTGCTATCTGGTAGCCCGCGTGTGCGATAAATAAGGAGATGATTATAGTGGCGATCGGGTCTAATATCGGAAAGCCTAATTTTATCACTATCAGCGTGATGATTACTGAAGCCGAAATCAGAATATCCGCTTTTGTGTGCAGAGAGTCAGATATAAGGATGTCGCTGCCTAGGGCCTCACCTTTCTTACGTTCATAATTCATTACCCAGCAGTTAACCGTCAGGGTAATCAGCATCACAATAAAGCTTCCGATGTCGACCTGAGGGATGATAGGATTGAATATTTTTCCGATTGAGCCCTTGATCAGGTTAAAAGAGAGGAGGAATAAAAGGCCGGCGATTGCCAAGGAGAATAAGGTTTCGTATTTCTTATGGCCGTAGGGATGTTTTGTATCTTTAGGCTGGTAGGCAAAATGTATTCCGATTAATCCGATAATGTTGGATGCGCCGTCAGCTAGTGAATGAATTCCATCAGCAGCCATACTCTCGCAATGAGTGAACTTTCCATAGATCACCTTTGCTAAGGCCACCGCCCAATTCAAAACAAGCGTAAGTAATAATACTCGTCTTACGCTTTGATAATGTTTCTTTAATCCCATCGTCATAAGGTAATTATATAGCGCTTTGATTAAGATTTCAAAGAAAAGTTTAACTAAATATTGAGCCGCTTAACCTCCTATGGTAGAATAAAATAGCAATAAGGGAGGGAGGATAGAGTGATGGAGCTGAAATTAATCAATATAAAGAAACCCGAGGAAGTTAACCTGATATTGGGACAGAGCCATTTTATCAAAACAGTCGAGGATATCTATGAAGTTCTGGTGAATAACGTGCCGGGGATAAAGTTTGGCGTGAGCTTTGTAGAATCTTCCGGAGCCTGTAAGGTCAGAGTCGAAGGTAATGATGATGATTTAAAGAAGCTAGCCGCCAGCAGTGCTTTGGATATCGGCGCAGGCCACAGCTTCATTGTTTTTCTAAAGAACGCTTATCCGATCAATGTGCTAAATGCGATTAAGAATATCCCCGAAGTCTGCAATATTTACTGCGCCACAGCTAATCCGCTGGCGGTAATCATTGCCGAGACTGATACAGGCCGAGGCATACTGGGGGTTATTGACGGTTCAAAACCTAAAGGGATTGAGTCGGAAGCGGATATCTCCTGGCGTAAGGAATTCTTACGCAAAATAGGTTATAAGCTTTAAATAGCGCTTGAGTTTTTATAGGTATCTGTTATAATTCCCTTAACTTTAAATAATGGATAAGAAGAAAATACGCAAAAGTATCGGTCGTTTTTTTGGCTGGCTAGCTTTAATGTCATGCTATTGGGCACTGAAGTTAGTTCCCATGCGTTATACCTATACCTTTGCCAGAAAGGTCTCCTCTTTAGGATACATGCTTGCCAGGAAACACAGAAGGGTCGCTTTGGATAATCTTTCTCTTGCTTTTGGCCGGGAGAAGCCAAAGGAGGAGCTCGAGCAGATAGCAGAT
>JAHIZC010000048.1 GCA_018814745.1 Candidatus Omnitrophota bacterium | reverse complement strand
TTAATAGTATTTTTGTGTTTTGTGTCAACAGATATAAATTGTATCCGTGTGTCATAAATCAGGTTCTTCGTCACTTCCTTTGACTCCTGCACATTACCCACCAGTATGATCGGGTTGGGATCAAAGGGAAGCCTGATCTCTAAAGCCAGCTTTGTCCCAGTATGAAACTGCCTGTTGGTGGTAAGCAACATACCCCCTAGGCTGAGATTCTTCGTCTGGGATATATCAGCATTATTCACATCTTCGAGTATTCTGTAGGAAACGATAAAACGACCCTCTGCTCGCTTATGGTTGCGTCTTTCCGGTCCTGAATATCCCATCTCATCCTCCTCCTTTATGCCGTCTGCGTATATTTTCTGTGGCACAACTCCAGTGAATTGGTCGGGGCGAGCGGACTTGAACCGCTGACCTCTTGAACCCCATTCAAGCGCTCTAGCCAAACTGAGCCACGCCCCGTTAGAAATTCCTGCAATTTAAACAACTAGAATTTCTAACGGGGCACGCCCCTCATTATTAGAAATTCTAATCATCATTCAAAGATCATGATTTGTAACAGGGCACGCCCCTTCCCCCGTTACAAATCCTGCTACCTAACCTTACTCCTCTTTCTTACTCCTAGCCATTAGGTCATTCAAAGCCTTAAGAGGAGATTTATTTTTATAAAGAACACTGTAGATCTCTTGGGCTATAGGCATCTCAACCTTATGTTTTAAACTTAAGAAATGTGCGGATTTTGCCGTTGGTACACCCTCAGCCACCATCTGCATATGTGATTGTATCTGTCTTAAAGACTTTCCTTTGCCGATTTCTACACCTACGAATCTATTTCTGCTATAAGGGCTGATACAGGTAGTCACCAAATCCCCCAAGCCGCTGATCCCGCTAAATGTTCTCGCTCGTGCGCCCATAGCTAATCCTAATCTGGATATTTCCACTAATCCTCTTGAAAGAAGCGCTGCTTTTGTATTAGTGCCAAACCCGAGGCCATCTGATATCCCGCAGGCAATAGCAATAATATTCTTCAGGCTTCCTCCTAATTCTACCCCTGCCACGTCATTATTCGTATAGACCCTGAATCTTTCAGTCATAAAAATATCCTGAATGCGCCTTGAGACTTTTTTGTCTTCAGATGCAGCAACAGCTACGCTAGGTATCCCGTATGCCACTTCCCGGGCAATCGTCGGGCCTGAGAGCACTGCAGATCTGACTCTCTTTAACTCATCACGCATTACTTCAGACATCCTCTTCAGTGACCCTACCTCTATCCCTTTACTTACGCTTAAAAATATCGCACTTGCAGGTACTCCCACCCGCCTGACTTGCCTGAGGACTCCACGCATATACTGCGAAGGAATCGACAGGATAATCAAATCGCCTCCAGCAAAAACAGCCTGATTCAAATCATTGGTAATCTTGATGCGCTTCGCTATCTTCACTCCGGGTAAAAATCTCTTATTTATCCTGTATCTATCTAAATACCTTGTATAGTCTTCGAAGGCTCCCCATAGAGTAACTTGAAAACCTTTCTCATTAAGCAGTATAGCTAATGTCGTACCCCATCCACCGTCACCGAGTATAGAAATATGCATCCTGGCTTATTTGCCCTCTACATTCTTCCTGAGAAAATGCACATCAGGATAAATATTAGTCAGATTTTTCTCTTCCCGCGTGAAGAATTTAATCCCTACGCTATAGTCACTATGCTGCTTATGCTCTATTCTTACGACCTTTCCGATGACCCCGTTTTGATAAATCAAAACCCTTCTCTCCAATTCTTCACAGATGCTCAATATCGATCTGTCAAAGGAAAGCCATAAGACATCTTCCTTCTTTACCTTCTCTTTTATTTTACATAAAATTCCTGCTTCGCTTATATTCAACGAATAGCCTTGAAACAACTTAGAGATCGTCCCCTTATTACATATCTTACAGCCCAGAAGCGCTGTACAGTCTAACCTTAAGAATTCTCTACGTTCTTGAACCGGATAATTATTTTCCATATTATTCTCTTCTCATGCCCGGCAGCTGATCTATAGTTTTATTCGTCCGGAGCTTAGCTAATTCCCAGGAGTACTCGTAAAGATGCAGGCCCTTGCTTACCGCCACCATCTCCCCGTCTTCCACTCCGATTTCATCTGCGATATATTGCTTTACCAACTGCAGTCCTCCGAGATTCGAAGGAAACCCGCCCCAGAGGTCCCAGGAGCGAAAATATAAAACAAAATGCAGCTTTCCATAACGTATCCTTGTATCTATCAGCCTCAGGCACGGAGGATCGACCAATTTGATATCAGAAGGCATCCCAATCTCCATTATCGCTTGGTTCGTACCAAAGCCTTTCTCTTTATAAATCCTGATCACTTCTTCGACCTGATTTACGTTTAAGGGCATATCCTGCACCAGTTCTTTTCCCTCTATATTCTGCTTTATTCTCACCTTCGGCTCGACCAATCTCTCCCCGTATGTATAATCTTCTGTCTCCGTCTTAGTACCGGTCAAAAGATAGCTTAAATATCCCTGGATGTATTCCATATCCGTAGGGGCAGGGATGTTCATGCCTTCGGGAATTATAGGAATAATCTGGTGTGACGGCTTTTTTACTCTTACCACCACAAAATCAAACTCCAGGCGCCTCTGCCCTTCATAGCTTCCCTTGGTGATCGTATAAACATGCCCCTTATCTAAAATCGCTGCCAGCGACTGAAACCAGGCGTCATCAAGATCAAAGGCGTCGATAAATACGGGTTTTAATAATTCTTCAGGCATAGCCTATTTTTTAATTTCCTTCTTAACGATAGATTTAAAACTAGTGATAATCTTAGAAGGGCTCATATTCTTCACTATATATCCGCAGCAGCCATACTCTTTAGACTTTGCGACTAACTCATCATCATAAGCAAATCCGGTAATCATGATAACCGCTAAATCCGGCTTTGTCTCTCTGATTTTTTTTAAAACATCCAGGCCGCTCATACCGGGCAGCTTGATATCTAAAAGAATAATATCAAAAGCCTCTTTCTCTATCAAAACCAATGCATCTTCTCCGTTTGAGGCCTGCTTGGGTACGTACTTTTCTTTTTTTAATAACTCAACGAATACATCTCTTACTGCATCCTCATCATCAACTACTAATACCTTATAAGACATCCTCACCCCCCTGCCTTAGTCTTGGACGAACGGGAATCTTATAATAAAAGTCGTTCCTTTATTCACTTCGCTATCTATTTCGATCGTTCCGCTATGGCTCTTGATAATATTATAACAGATAGATAGGCCTAATCCGGTACCTTCTTTTTTTGTGGAAAAGAAAGGCATAAATATATTCTTTAAGTTCTCCTCGGGTATACCCTTACCGGTATCGCTTATCCTAACTTCCACATAGCGATTCGGCAGATTGCAGGTTTTTATCGCCAAACTCCCGCCTTCCGACATCGCTTGATATGCGTTTATGCATAGATTAATAAATACTTCCTGAAGCTGATTTAAATCCCCTTTAACCAACGAAATATCCTTCTGGAGGTTTTTTAAAATATTTATATTTGCCACTGAGAGCTTATGGTAAGCTAAAAGCGGTAATATATTTTCGATTACCTCATTTACATTTAAGCTGATGAATTTCGGGGTCGATTTACGCGAAAACTTGAGCAACTGATCCACTAGTTTTTTTATCCTCTCTGCCTGCTCATTTAAAATCATTAAATTCTTTTTCAATTCTTTATCAAGCTTCTTCTCTTGAAGCATTATTTCCAGCCTGCCGGAAATAACAAATAAAGGATTGTTTATATCATGCGTTATTCCTGCTACTAACTGGCCAATTGCTGCTAATTTTTCGGATTGAATAACCTGATACTCTAATTTTTTTCTCTCTGTGATATCCTTGGCAATAAATATGTAACCCGTCAGTCTTCCCTGAGAATCGAGAAATCTAGTTACGGTCAATATCACCGGAAAGGCACGGTCATCTTTTTTAAGCATCTCAACTTCCGTCTCATATTCTCCGAATTGATTTACTTGCTCTAGAATATAGGAGAGTGTAGGTTCACTCTCATCTTTAGGGTGCAAGAGTCTAGCCTGTTTAAAAATTATCTCTCTCTTCTGCCAACCAAACATTACTTCCGAGCCCATACCAAAATATGTAATCTTTCCGTCTAAGTTGACTACATATATCGCGTACTCCCGTATATTGGAAAAGATATCCTTGAGAGTCTCATCTATTTTTCTGAATGAATTCTGCCTCTCTACTAACTCTGTAATATCATTTCCGATCAAGAGCATCCCTTCGAGGTCTTCAGACTCAGACAATATCGGCGTTATGCTCCAGGAGATCAGCCTCTCTTTGTTTTCTTTATCGGTAAATAAACTCTCGAAATTATTAGGCCTCTTATATTTAGTAGAGTCATCTATGATTGCCTGAAACATTTGCCTGCCCGTACTTATAGAGTTGTGATCATGATATAGCGCATCAAACCAGGCATTACCGATAATCTCTTCTTTATTCCTTGAAGTGAGACTCTCAACCTTTGTATTGCAGATCGATACATTCTTGCTTTTATCAAGATAGACTATGAATACATCTGCCTTATCAATGACCTTGCTTACAAATCCTGTGGTAAACTTTTTAAAAATATCCATGATTTTCTTAATCTTAGAACGAGCGGGTGATGGGTCTCGAACCCACGTATATAGCTTGTCCCAACGCCCTCGTAACAGCATCTTTGCGGCGGGATCCCGCCTTACTTCTATAGCAAAGCGAGCGATGGGAATCGAACCCACATATATGGCTTGGAAGGCAAATGCTCTGCCAGCTGAGCTACACCCGCAATTTTTCAAAATTCTTCGTAGCCCTACCATCTCTTTAGATGTTGAAGGGCGAAGAAGAATGGGCAGGAGAGGATTCGAACCTCTGTAGGACAAGTCCGCTA
>JAHIZC010000047.1 GCA_018814745.1 Candidatus Omnitrophota bacterium | reverse complement strand
TGAAATCGCACTGGGAGAGGCATAAAGAGAATCTACCGCTATATTCACCGCCTGCAGTTTAAGATTACGGTCGTAAATCGCCCCCCTTAGAGGTTCCAACTCTACAAAGAAATTGTGCTGCTTACTAGCAAGATTTACCAGATATTGCGAACGAAAGAACTGAATAAAAAAAAGCCGGCCGGAACAGAATAAGAGAAAAATAAGGAAGGATAAGAATACCGCCTTGGATCTCTGGCGATGATCGCTTATATACACAATTATCTAAACTTTGCTTTTAAGGGTTGATTGTTTTTGCTTCAGCCTGTCTCTTGATACCGAAGATACGAGCAAACAAAGACTGCTTCCTAGAAGACTCCAGGCCCTTTCGCCCTTCGAAAGAAGTAGTCAACCTGACTAATTCAAAACTCTCGGGCATCTGAAAATCAGCTTGCTTAGAGATCTTTTCGCCGATACGTACCAAAGAAGCATTACTGTCTATATTGTATCTTAAGATATGGTTTTTATCAAGCAAATCGTCCAGCGCTGTTTGGCTGTTTTGACCCAGATAGGCAAGACGGAATACTTCTGTCTGTTGATAGACGTAGAGGAGAGAGAAAGATGTAATCAGGCCTGCGATCAGTAAAAATTTTGGCAGTTTCATCTTACCTAGAGCCTCTCTGCAACCCTCAATTTACTGCTGCGGCTTGAAGGATTGCTTTGTATTTCAGACTCGCTCGGAGTTAAAGGTTTAGCAGTGATGATTTTTATTAAGCCTTCTGAGGCAGCACGGCGAAATGTATGTTTTACTATACGGTCCTCAAGAGAGTGAAAGGAAATCACGCATATCCTTCCCTTCTTTTCTAATACCGCGATTGCCTTATTTATCGCGATCTCTAAATTTTCTAACTCTCTGTTTACCGCTATACGCATAGCCTGAAAGGTGCGGGTAGCAGGATGAATCCGATAATACTTGTGCCGGAATCTAGGAGGTATTGCCTTGATTACGATACTTGCAAGTTGCACGGTAGTTGCAATCGGATGCTTCCCCCTCTCCTCTACCAATAAATGAGCAATACGGTTATGCCACCTCTCCTGTCCAAAAGTCCGTAAAAGTGCAGATATCTCTTCTTCGTTGAGGTTATTCACTAAATCGTAAGCGGAAATATAACTATTCCTGTCCATGCGCATATCCAGTGGCCCGTCATTGCGAAAACTGAATCCCCTATGGGGATCCTCCAATTGGTACGAGGAGATCCCTAAATCGAAGACGACTCCATCGACTTTCTTAATCTTCAGGCTTTCAAGGACGCTGTCTAATTTTGCGAAATTTTCATGTATAAACTCACAGTTACTGCAAAGCTGATGCAGCCTCTCGCGGCTGATTGCCAATGATTCAGAGTCGCGGTCGATAGCGACCAGTCTTCCGTCCGGCTTGATACGTTCTAAAATTGCCATGCTATGCCCACCCGTACCGATCGTGGCATCGACTATTGTTTTTTTCGAACCCAAATTTAAATATTCTATGATTTCATTAAACATAACCGGAATATGATATTTCACGCCTAGATATCCATTAACTTTTCGGCGATTTCTTCAAACGACTGTCGCGAATTTGAATAGAATTCTTCCCATTTCTGCTTACCCCATATTTCAACTCTATTAGAAACACCCACGATCACAACATCCTTTTTAATCTGCGCAAATTCCTTTAAGTATGCCGGCAGTAAAATCCTACCCTGCGAATCAAAAACCACTTCTGCCGCGCCGGAAAAATATATTCGATTAAAGGTACGTGACTGTTGTTTGGTAAAAGGGATGGATTTGAATTTATTCTCCTGAGAGCGCCATTCTTCTTCCGAGAACATAAACAAACAGATATCCAATCCGCGGGTAACATAAAACTTCTCGATAAATTGCTGTTTAGCGACATCGCGGAACTTGGCAGGTAGTATCAGCCGGCCTTTGCGGTCTATAGAATGCTGATATTCGCCGTAAAACATGGGGGTCTCCTTCCACTATACTCCACTTACAACCACTCTGTTGCATACTATAGGAAGAAAC
>JAHIZC010000046.1 GCA_018814745.1 Candidatus Omnitrophota bacterium | reverse complement strand
TATTATCCCTTCTCTTCCTATATATAGGGTCTTCCTGGCCGCCTTCTAAGAAAATATAATCCTGGATCTTTAAAGAAAAGAGGTCACAACTCTTCAGGCCGCATACGGCAACCGGCCGTTCTATATTGTCCTCGACCTGATCAGCGTTAAAATAACCGCAAAGTACTTCCTTAAAGTGGGTAAATAACGAACGTAGAGGCTCTACGCAGCGATAATCATTAAAAACAATCGTATCTTTATCTACTTCGGAGTATTTTTTTAAAAGATAGTCATCGGCGGGCAAATCAAAGCCATAATCGCATTTTACTTTCAGAGGAGTCTGCGTTTTGATCGGAACGTAAAGCTCATAATCCTCTGCAATACGTTTGTAAAACTTAGGAAGATCCTCAAGCTTTAAAAAATATGTCTGCATTATTTATAGATTTAAAAGAATGAGGCGGGATACCCTCAAGCTAAAAAGTTTAAAGAAATATAGCATATTTTGATGTCTTTGTCTAGAGAAATTTACTTCCCCCCTGATTCCAAACCCGCATTGGAATTGGGGGTAGTGGGGGTGGGGGTGAGCCGCTGCCTGACCAAGCCGCTCACCAGCTTACCGTCTGCCTGGCCGGATACTTTTGCCATCACTTCTTTCATCACCTTGCCCATATCCTGCGGGCCCTGCGCCCCCGTAGTAGAAATGGCTTCCTCAATTATCTTTCCTACATCCTCAGCTGACATCTCCGGAGGAAGATATACCTTGAGAATCTCTAATTCCTTCTTCTCTTTCTCTGCCATGTCAACTCGATTGCCTTTTTCAAACTGCTCAATAGAATCCTGGCGCTGTTTTATCTGTTTTTTGATTACCGTAATGACTTCATTATCATCAAGCGGCTTCTTTTTCTTGGCCAGAGCTGTATTCATCAATTCAGCACGCAAGAAACTTAAAGTCGAACTTTTTAGGCTATCCCTTGCCTTCATCGCCTCTTTGTAATCATTCATTATTTTCTCATCTAACATTTCATCCTCCTCTAAAATAAAACAAGTTTTTTGAATTTAGTCATTCTCCTATTTAAATCTTTAGGAGTTAATATTGAGGTCCTTTCGACTCCGAAACTTTCGATATTAAAAGACGCTGCTACCGTGCCGTAGGCGAGCGCATTTTTTATATTTGACTGGCTGATCTTCTTAATTTTAGTCAGATATCCCATAAACCCTCCGGCAAAGGTATCTCCTGCTCCGGTAGGATCAACTACTTTCTCCGTAGAATAAGCCGGAAGAGAAAAAATAAACTTATCACTGTAAAAAAGAACGCCGTGTTCCCCTTTCTTAATCAAAATCATCTTTGGCCCGCGAGCACTGAGACTTTTAGCTGCCTTTATCAAATTGGACTCTCCCGAAAGATCCCTTGCTTCCTGGTCGTTTGCTACATAGATATCAACTTGTTTTAATAAGCGCAGCAGTGACTTTCGTTTATGCTTTATCCAATAGTTCATGCTATCGCTCGCCACCAACTGCGGAGAGCACATATGCACTAAGAGATGCCTCTGTATATCCGGATCGACATTAGCAAGAAATATATGTTTGATTCTTCTTTGGGCTTTAGAAATTGAAGGCTTAAATACAGAGAGCACACCCAGCTCTGTACTAAGAGTAAGAGCGGTGTTTAAATCCCCTCGGTATTCACCCTTCCATTTGAAAGTCTTGCCGTTATCTTTGATTAATGAAGTTAAAACTATTCCTTTTCTCTGAAGAAAATCTATGTATTTCTGCGGAAAATCATACCCTACGATCGCTACCAGGTTGACGTTAGTAAATAACCTCGCGGACATTGCAAAGTGCACTGCCGAACCGCCGAGCATATGTTTTCTAAAACCAAAAGGTGTTTTTACGGTATCAAGCGCAACTGTTCCTAAGACTACAAGGCTCATATGAACAATAAGGTAATTACGGCTACGGCAATACAGTAATAGCCGAAGTAATGTAACTTTGATTTATCCAAGACTAACTTCAATACCCAGAGGGCAAAAAGTCCGCTGAGCAAACTCGCTAGAAATCCGGCGGAAAAATTTGCAAAACCGGCCTGCAGGGCAAAATCAATTTTTTTCGCCTCTAATACCACTGCACCGATGATCGCCGGAATAGAGGCCAAAAACGAAAACTTAAAACAGGTCTCTTTATCTACCTTCCTATATAAGAGCGAAGAGATAGTAATGCCTGAACGGGATATCCCAGGGATGATTGCTATAGATTGCACAATGCCTAAAGTCACGGCATCCTGGACATCCAACATATCCCTCTTTGTACTATTTATATATCTGCGCGTTGAGATAAGGACCAGGCCGGTGATCAGCAAAGCCAGGGCCACCAATTTAGGTGAACTAAACAAGCTCTCAAAAAAACTTTTCCCTAATAAACCAATAATCCCCGTAATTATAGTAGTAATCATAATAAAGGTAATTAATCTGATATTACTTAAAGTCTTTAGAATTTCTTTAAATAAAAATATCACCAAAGCGCAAATCGTACCCAGATGCAGAATCACAGAGATAGCGATCCCATCACCCTGTACCCCTAGAATCTTTTGCGCGATAATTAGATGGCCTGAGCTGCTCACAGGCAAGAATTCGGTTAAGCCCTGAATTATACCTAATAATATATGATTTAGCATATCTTAGAACACTTCGCGGATCGCGATCTCCACTAGATCT
>JAHIZC010000045.1 GCA_018814745.1 Candidatus Omnitrophota bacterium | reverse complement strand
CGTAAGGATAAGTTTCGTTATGAGGAAGTAAGCGTGCATCCCCGTGCATTCATGGATGATCCTTGCGGGCATCTTACTCAAGATCTGATCCATTTCTCTTATAGGAATTTTGAAGATTTCCTGTCGAAGCTTAATAACCAGACTACCCGTGAGGCCTATAAATGGTTCGATCAGAAAAAGCCGATGCGGTTGGGGAGATTCATCTGGAGGACGATTGATAGATTTATGAGAAGTTATATCAAGAAAAAAGGATATCAGGATGGTTTTTTAGGGTTTGTTATCGCTTATTTTGCCGGGCTATATCAATTCCTCAGTTATTTAAAGTATCGAGAAATTATCTTAGAAAGTGCTTCGACTTCGTTCAACACTTCGAATCGAAGCATCCTGAGCGAGCGAAGCGAGTCGAAGGAGAAGAAAATATGAGAGTATTAGTTACAGGCGGTGCCGGGATGGTCGGCAGTCATTGTGCGGAATTTTTTGCCCAAAGTAACCCCAAGAATGAAGTAATTGTGCTAGATAATCTGATGCGTTCGAAGATCTTTGGATATGACAAGGATTCAGTGGAGTTCAATTGGAATTATCTTAAAAAATTCAAAAATATCGAATTGCTCAAAGGAGATGTCAGGGATCTTAGTGATGTAAACAAAGCAATAGGTAAAGGAGTGGATGTAGTAATTCATACTGCGGGGCAGCCCGGGGTTCCCTCCAGCGTACGCATGCCTTTAGAGGATTTTAGTATCAATGCCTTTGGTACGATCAATGTCTTAGAAGCAGTACGCAAGAAATCCAAGGATACTGTGATCATATATTGTTCGACAAATAAAGTTTACGGAGAGAATGTAGATAAAATTGCTTTGGAGGAAAAAGATAAAAGATATCTCTATAAAGGTGTCTCTGGGGTTACTGAGGAGATGTGTACGGATTTAACCGGGCACACTCCTTACGGGGTATCTAAGTTAGTCGGTGATCTCTATGTCCAGGAATACAGCCATATTTATAAAATGAAAACAGGCGTATTCCGCTTGTCCTGTACCTATGGTACACGCCAGTTCGGATTCGAGGACCAGGGGTGGGTTGCCTGGTTTATCATCGCTACATTATTTAATAAGCCGGTTACAATTTACGGGAATGGCAAACAGGTAAGGGATATGCTTTATGTTGATGATTTAGTGGATGCCTTTAATCTTTTTATTAATAGTGATTTAAAAAGCGGGCTCTTTAATATCGGGGGAGGCCCGGCTAATACTATTTCTTTATTGGAGTTCATTGAGGAGCTTGAGCTTTTGATTGGGAAGAAGCCAAAAATAGAATTCGCTGACTGGCGGCCGTCAGATCAGAAGGTTTATATCACGGATATTGCGAAGCTGGAGAAAGGGCTAAGCTGGAGGATCAAGACTCCGGTAAAAGAAGGTATCAAAAAACTGGCTGATTGGATTAAGGATAATGAAAGCTATTTTTCTTGATCGGGACGGAGTTATAAATAAAGAACCCGGAAACGGGGAATATGTAAAGAGCTGGGAGGAGTTTGAATTTTTGCCTGGCGTAAAACTTGCCTTGAAACGGCTGGATGATCACGGATTTACAATAGTGGTGATTTCTAACCAGGCAGGGGTTTCAAAGGGGCTATATTCAGAAAAAGATCTAGAGCGGATTACGAGGAATATGCTTGCTGAGTTAAGTGAATCAAAAATCAAGATTAAGGATGTGTATTATTGTATGCATCAGACAAATGATAATTGTGATTGTAGAAAGCCGAAAACAGGCTTAATCGAACTGGCAGCCTCAAACCTGAAGCAGGAAAAACTTAGTTTTTCACTCGCTGATTGTTATTTTGTCGGCGATACTATCAGAGATATAGAGACGGGCAGGAAAGCAGGCCTTAAAACGATTTTGGTTTTTTCAGGGAAAGAGAAGCCGGAGAATAAAAATAGTTGGCAGGTTCTTCCGGATTTTACCGCAACTGACCTATCCGAAGCAGTAGAGCTAGTCTTAAAAAGTAAATGAGAGTATTCATAATTTACTCCTCTGTCGGCGCCGGACACCACCGGAGCGCACAGGCACTATATGATTACCTGAGAGAAAATCGCAATATAGATGACCTCAGGCTGGTGGATGCTTTGGGGCATTCAAATCGCGTATTCAGTTTTCTCTGCACTTGTGGGTATTCTTTTTTAGTAAACAACGCTCCGGTATTATGGCGTTTCTTCTTCTGGATCACTAATTTTAGACTCCTGCGCCTGATCAGCAGGACGATAGCCAGGGTTTTTAATTGGACGAATACGCAAAGATTCAGCAGTTTATTAGTCCGGGAGAACCCGGATTATATTATTTGTACGCATTTCCTGCCAACGGAAATCGCTTCCAACCTAAAACGGCTGCGTAAAATTAAATCCAAGACTATCACCGTAATTACCGATTACTTCATGCATCCTTACTGGATCTCCTGGGGAGTTGATCATTATATCGTCGCTACCGAACTGACTAAAAAGCAGCTGATCAGGGAGGGAGTTAAAGAAGAGAAGATAAAGGTCTTAGGCCTGCCGGTTTGTTCTAATTTTTTGATTAAATACGAGAGGCAGGAGTTGATCAGCAAGCTCGGGCTTAAGAATGATATATTCACAGTCTTACTATTAACCGGTTCTTTTGGCCTTGGCCCGATTGAAAAAATAGTGGATTGTTTAGATGATCAGGTGCAGCTATTGGTCGTCTGTGCGAATAATCGAAAATTATATAATCGGTTAAAAAATAAAGCTCTTTCCGGTGCCCGGATATTCGGTTACGTTGATAATATGCAGGAGTTTATGGCGGTTTCAGATATTATAATTACTAAACCTGGCGGTTCGACGATATCAGAGATTTTGATGAGGGAATTAGTGCCGATATTTATCTCTCCTATACCGGGACAGGAATCCGGAAATGTTCAGATCTTAATGAAGTACGGAATAGGTATTCTTCCCAGGGGTGTTAGAGAGATCAAGCAATTTGTTTTAGATTTTAAAGAGCATCCGGAAAAAATCGAGAATATCAGGAAGAGTATCCGTAAGCTCAAGAATCCTGATGTCTTAAGGGATATATCCGATGTTATTCGCTAAAGTAGTTTTGGGCTTGCATGTCGAGGGGCCATTTGATTATATCGTACCTGAAAGCTTAAGTAAAAAAATAGAATCAGGCATGCGGGTTGGTGTGAATTTCGCAAACCGTAAGATGACGGGTTACGTCATAGGCTTAACTCGCAAGAGTAAGATTAAGAAGCTAAAGGCGATAGAGATATTGATTGATAACGTGCCTTTATTAGATAAGCAGGCGCTTTTATTAACTAAAAAGGTTGCTGAATATTATTGTTGTTCATGGGGAGAGGCTATTGAAACAGCGCTTCCCGATGCCTTAAGGCGAGACAGAAAGATATCGTTTAAGCAGGCAGACAAGGATCAGGGAGTAAAGCCTAAAGAAGAAACCGTTTTATTACATGACCCTGATATGCAATCAAGATGGTCTGCATATATTAAGTATATCAGGGAAGCGCAGGAGGCCGATCAAAGATGCCTGATAATCGTTCCCGATAGAAGTTCTCTCCTGGCCGCAGAGAGATTGATTCAATCTGAATTTAATAGTTGCTTTAGTACAATTTATAGGAACAAGCCGGGAGAACTTAATGAATGGGTGAAGATTAAATCAGGCGAGGCTCAGATTGTAATTGGGATGCGTTCAGCTGTATTCGCACCTCTAAAAAACCCGGGGTTAATCATTATTGATCAGGAGCAGGATTTCGTATATAAGCAGGACCAGGTGCCTCATTATCATGCCAGAGAAGTGGCGTATATAAGAAATAAGCTCAATAAAGGGAGGTTGATTTTAGGCAGCAGCTGCCCGTCCTTAGAGAGTTTCTATAAGACAACTACCGGTGAGGCAAAATATAAATTTTTCTCTAGAAAGAACAATCTTCCTGAGATCAAAGTAGTTGATTCAAGTTCTGCAGCCGTGCGCTTTAACAGCAAGAAGAGCTTCCTCCCGAAGTATTTACAAGATTCTATGTATTCAAGTTTGAGCCTGGGGGAGAAGGTACTTTTGTTCTTGGACCGTAAGGGTTTTGCGACTACGGCAACCTGCAGCAGTTGTAACGCCATACTTAAGTGCCCTCGGTGTAATATCAACCTAGTTTATCATTATAAGGATAAACTGCTCAGCTGTCATTTTTGCAATTTTAAATCGCCTTTGTCTAATCTCTGCCCGATCTGTAATGCCGGATATATTAAATTTACCGGCGTAGGGACTGAGAAAGCAGAGAGTGAGTTATCGAGAATTTTTCCTAGCGCACGGATAAGTAGAATCGACAATCAGGGCTCGAATACCATTGCTGAGGCTGACCTTTTTCTATCGACGCGTTCGATTATTCAGCACTCGGCCAATAAATTTGATTTTATCGCCGCTCCTTTCATCGATAATTCTCTGAATCGAGTAGATTTTCATGCTAGCGAAAAGACCTTCTGTTTACTAAACGGCCTGCTTGATTTAGCGAAAAAGAAATTTCTTATCCAGACAGCTTTTCCCCAACACCATTGCTTTCAGGCATTATTAAAAAATGATTTGCAGAGTTTCTATGGCCAGGAATTAAAACAAAGAAAGCAGCTAGAATTCCCTCCTTATAAGCATCTGGTGATTGTGAAGATACGGGGAAAAGTAGAAGAGAAGGTTAAAGAGAAGGGCGCGGACCTATTTAAGTATTTAAAAGGACGCAAGAAGGATAAGAGTATTAAGATTATTTCTCTGAATCCCGGGCAACCGGCAAAGTTGAGGGGGAATTTCTATTGGCAGATAATCCTTAGCAGTAAAGACGTAAAAAAAGTAAACCGTTTCTTAAAAATCAGCTTAAAAAATTTCACCCATTCAGGTTTAATAGTGACCGTAGACGTAGACCCGATATAGCATATGAAGATAATATTTTTCGGAAGTTCACAATTCGCAGCCGTATCTTTAAAGGCGCTGGCCTCTTGCAGGCAAGAGATCTCTTGTGTTGTGACTCAACCGGATAGGGCCAAAGGGAGGGGGCTGCATTTCGAGAGCACACCCGTTAAGTCGACTGCAGAGCAGTGTAAATTAGAGGTTCTTCAATTCAAAGATATCAATAGCTTAGAATCAGCAACGATTCTTAAGGAGAAAGACGCAGATTTATTCGTAGTGGTTTCATTTGGACAGATACTCTCGGGTGAGATTCTAAGTATCCCGAAGATATTCTCGATAAATGCGCACGCCTCAATTTTACCCTCCTACAGAGGAGCAGCGCCGATAAATTGGGCGATCATCAAGGGAGAGGCTAAAACCGGCATTACGATTATAAAGATGGTAGAGAAGATGGATGCCGGCTCGATAATTGCAAAAGAAGAATTAGCGATTGACGCTGAAGATACAAATATTACCTTAGAAAATAAACTTTCTCCTCTTGCTGCAGGTTTGCTGGTTAAGTGTATTAAAAACATAGAGAAAAAGGAGATTAAGTTATCAGAGCAGGATTTGAGTAAGGTAAGTTTTGCTCCTAAGCTCAAGAAGGAAGATGGCCTGATAAACTGGGGAAAGCCGGCTGTTGTTATTTCCAATTTAGTCAGAGGGACTATTGGCTGGCCCGGTGCCTTTACCTATCATAACGGAAAAGCCTTAAAGATCTATAAGATCCGGATAAAAGAGGGATCAGCAGGCCTAAATATTCAGCCAGGAAAAATCTTAGAGGTTGCCAGAGAGGGTATAGTTGTGGCTGCGGCAGAAGATCAGATCATTATTGAAGAGCTGCAGATAGAAGGTAAGCGGGTGATGAAGGCAGAGGAATTTATCAGCGGCCATAAGATCTCTGTAGGGGATAGGCTGGGTAAAAAATAGTTGCGCAAATGTTTAGCTGTGTTATAATTATCACCACGAAAAACGGAAAAAGGAGGAAAGTAAAATGGCAGTAAAGATCGGCATAAACGGATTTGGAAGGATCGGAAGGCTGGTTTATCGAGCAGCTTTAAAAAAGAACAATAAAGATATGGAGATCGTTGCGGTAAATGATCTACCTGTGGGTACAAAAACTTTAGCTTATCTTTTAAAGTATGATTCTAATTTTGGAACTCTCGATGCAAAAATAGAAGCTAAAGAAGATGCTTTGATTGTGAACGGAAAAATAGTCAAGGTTTTAAGTGCTAGATCTCCGGCTGAGATACCATGGAAGGACTATGGCGTTGATATCGTGATCGAGTCGACGGGCATATTCAAGGATAAAGAAAAATGTATCGGCCATATTCAAAATGGCGGGGCAAAGAAGGTTGTGATTAGTGCACCGGCTAAAGGCGAGGATGTGACTATTGTTTTGGGCGTTAATGAAAAAAACTACGACCCCAAGAATCACAATATAATCTCTAATGCTTCATGTACCACTAATTGCCTCGCACCGATGGCAAAGGTATTGATGGATAACTTCAAAATATCAAGTGGTGTGATGACCACGATCCACTCTTATACTAACGATCAAAGGATTCTAGACCTGCCGCATAAAGACCTGCGGCGAGCACGGGCAGCAGCATTGTCTATGATCCCTACGACAACCGGTGCAGCCAAAGCAATCGGAAACGTTATCCCGGAATTAAAAGGGAAATTAGACGGTTTAGCGATCCGCGTTCCTACGCCGGATGTATCCATAACCGACCTTACTTGTATCGTAGAAAAAGAGACTACGGCCGAGGCTGTAAACGTTGAATTCAAGAAGGCCTCAGAAGGCAGTTTAAAAGGAATACTGCAGTACCTCACGGAGCCATTAGTTTCCCGGGACTTCTACGGCTCGAATTATTCCTGTATATTCGATGCAGAGTTAACCAAAGTGATCGGGGGTAATCTGGTAAAAGTGATGGGCTGGTATGATAATGAGTGGGCCTATTCAGTAAGGGTAGTGGATCTGTGCGAATATATTATACAAAAGGGTCTATAGAGTATTATTAAGCATAAAAAAGGGACGGTTTCTTTATTAGAAACTTGTCCCTTTTTATTTTTACGATGAGCCTAATTTTCTGGACAATTTTAATCGTTGGTATGAGCGGGTTAGTTGCTCAGGCTCTATTATTAAGAGAGCTGCTGGTAAGTTTTTATGGCAATGAGTTAACCCTGGGGATAATTTTGGCTAATTGGGTTGTAGTCGAGGCCTTAGGGGTTATATTTATCGGCAAGTTGATCGACAGGGTAAAAAATAAACTCAGCGTTTTTGTGATTCTGGAAGTACTGTTTTCCTTGATGCTGCCGTTTTCCATTTACCTCTCTAGGGCATATAAGAGCTTATTAGGCCTTCCTTCCGGTGAAGCTCTAGGGTTAGTTTTGATCTTTTGGGCTT
>JAHIZC010000044.1 GCA_018814745.1 Candidatus Omnitrophota bacterium | reverse complement strand
TTCAAAATATATACTTTCCGATATAATCAAATAAAAATTTTATTTTCTAAATGTATTATACCTCATTTGATAAATTTTTACAGATACCAAAAACACAAGAACAAAAAAACATGAAAACAAAAAAACAAAAAATACAAATTTAATTTGCTGATTTTGCAAATCGAACAAATTTGCGGAATCGAAAAAGTTCTGTCATTGCGAATTCCGATGGTCATCGGGACGAAGCAACCCAGGATATAAAATTAGGTTTCAGGTTCTAGGTTTTAAGGATCGAGAGATAAAATTAGGTTTACTTACTAGTGCGCTGAAGAAGGCAGAAAGAACAAAGCTTTACAAAGAAATAAAAGAAGGAAAGATAGATTTGGTGATCGGGACGCATGCGCTCCTTGAAGAGGATGTTAGATTCAAAAATTTAGGCTTGGTGGTGATTGATGAACAGCATAAATTCGGAGTCGGGCAGCGCGCGCTTCTGCCTAAGAAGGGGGCTAATCCCGATGTATTGATTATGACTGCTACTCCGATCCCGAGGACTCTGGCGATCACGTTATACGGAGACCTGGATATCTCGGTGATAGATCAGCTTCCTCCGGGAAGGCTGCCGATTAGGACCATCAGATTTAACCAGGAGGATAAAGAGAAGGCTTATGGAATCGTCAGAGAAGAATTGAAGAAAGGCAGGCAGGCCTATATTATTTATCCGGTGATTGAAGAATCTTATGCGTTAGATATCTCCGGAGCAAAGAAGATGTATGAAGAGCTAAAGGCCAAGAATTTTAAAGATTTCAAACTGGGCCTGATTCACGGCAAACTTAAACAGTCCGAACAAGACAGCGTAATGAAGAGATTCAAAAATAAAGAACTTGATATTCTGATTGCCACTACAGTTTTAGAAGTCGGGATTGATGTTCCTGATGCAACCTGTATGATCATAGAGCATGCCCAACGTTTCGGCTTGAGTCAATTACATCAGCTGCGGGGGAGGATAGGTAGGTCTAGCCTGGAATCAGTATGTGTTTTGATCTCTCAGGTTAAGAGTCCTGAGGCAGAAGCGAGGATGGATGTAATGGCAAAGTATAATGACGGATTCCGAATCTCAGAGGAAGATCTTAGGATCAGGGGCCCGGGTGAGTTTTTCGGCAAGCGTCAACATGGTTTATTCGAACTTAAAATCGCCAACCCGATAACCCAGATGGAATTATTAAAGCAAGCAAGGGAAGAAGCGGTGAAGTTGGCTAACCTAGATCCTCGCTTGGAATTAAGGCAGGATCATATGTTAAAGCAGAAGCTTTTGCAGAGATTCCCGGAATATGAAAAACTGATGCTGGTGGGATAATGCGTATAACGACAGGTAAATATAGAGGTAGGGTATTAAAGACGTCTAAAGAGATAAGGCCCACGCAGGAGAAGGTGAGAAAGGCGGTTTTTGATATCTTGGGAGATATAGAAGGGCTGACCTTCTTGGAGCTCTTTGCGGGTTCAGGCGCCATAGGTTTTGAGGCTGTCTCCAGAGGGGTGAGGGAGTTGACTTTGGTAGAGAATAACCGTATTTGTTTTGAGCTAATCAATAAAAATATTGAGTACTTGCAGATTAGTAATTGCATGGTTTTTCGTTTGGATGTTGAGCGGGCGATAAATAATTTTTATAGAGATAAAAAGAAATTTGATATTATATTTTTAGACCCGCCTTATTATCAGGAGATCGCCCCTCGACTTGGTTCGACTTCGCTCACCACTGGTAGCTCGGGATCAAGGAAGAAGGTTGGCGAATCCTTGGGAAAAAAAACCTTGCAAATGCTGGGGGCGTATGATATATTAGCGCCCTGTGGTTTAGTGATTGTTCAGCATTTTAAGAAAGATAACCTCTCCGACAGCGTAGATAGCTTAACTATTTTAAAGCAAGCAACTTACGGAGATACAGCACTGACATTTTACAGGAAGGTTTGAAGATGTGCCAGGCAGCGATATATCCGGGTAGTTTCGATCCGGTGACATATGGTCATATTGACCTTATAAAGAGAGCCCAGGAGATATTTTCTGAGGTGATCGTAGCAGTAGCTCATAATCCCCTAAAGAATCCGCTCTTTAGCGTTCAGGAGAGGATCGAGATGCTGAAGAAGGCGACCGCGGATCTTAAGGGAGTAGAGATAGTTGATTTTGATGGCCTGGTGGTGGATTTTGCCAGGAAGCGCAAAGCTAAAGTTCTGATTAGGGGATTACGGATGATCTCCGATTTTGAATATGAATTCCAGATGGCTTTGACTAATAGAAAACTTTCTGAGCAAGTAGAGACGATTTTCTTGATGCCTCATGAATCCTACAGCTACATTTCTTCAAGACTACTTAAGGAGGCTGCTTCTTTGGGTGCAGACCTTTCCCATTTCGTTCCGGATTTTATTGATTTAGCGCTTAAAGATAAACTGCGCAAGAGTTCGTAAAAACGTGAACCCCGTTAGAAACATAAATTAACGGGCCATGGTAATAAAAAATTTAAAAGGAGTTTCTAACGGGGTGAAAATAGATATAAATCATATACCGTTTGAAGGGCAGACTATTGAAGAGGAGATTGTTCCCTCTGATTTGGAACTTGAGACGGATTTAATAAAATTCCGCGGGAATATTAAAGTTAAGGCGGACCTTTCTAAGATTACTAATGCGGTTACGGCAAATTTAAATATTAGCGGATTGATTTATGCAAACTGTTCAAGATGCCTGGAGGAGTTTCAGATGGAACTGGCAAAGAATATAAAGCTGAATTACCCTGTGAGCAGTTCAGATACGACGATTGATTTGAGTCAGGATATAAAAGACGAAATAGTGTTGGACTACCCGATGAGGCCTTTATGCAATTCGGAATGCAAGGGTCTCTGTATCAGGTGCGGTAAAAATTTGAACGAAGGGAGTTGTAACTGTGGCGCTGCCTAAAAGAAAACATTCGAAAACGCGCGGTAGAAAACGAAGGACACATTGGAAGATTTCCGGTCCTGCGCTTATTGCCTGTCCGCAATGCAAGCAATCGAAATCACCTCACCGCATATGCATGGTTTGTGGTTATTATGACGGTAGGAAGGTGATTGAGATAAAAGTCAAAGCGAAGAAAAAGAAAAAAGGATAAACCCGTATGAAAATAGTAGTTGATGCGATGGGTGGAGATTTTGCGCCCGGAGT
>JAHIZC010000043.1 GCA_018814745.1 Candidatus Omnitrophota bacterium | reverse complement strand
CGTTAGCTTTGTTACCCCTGCAATTCTCATCGGCGCTTCCGGCCTCTCCACCGCTTCGATCTGCTTAGTCTCGGATCTTCTAACTTCTGCGGGCAACTTTATCTTCTCTAATCCCTTGATATCTTCGGGTACGATAACCTCTTGAATTATTTCCGTTTCTTCCGGTAACTTAAGCTCTTGGATCTCGAGAGCTGTTTTTGGTTCTTCAACCTCTGCTATCTTTTGCACTACTTCTGCCCTCCTGGTTTCTTGCGCCTTGCTAGCTTCTTCGGGCTTCATTTCTTCTAAGGGTAACAACTGCTCAGTAATTGCCTGCTCCATCTTCTTCTTCTTGGCTATCTCCTGCTTTAATTCATCAGGCATGATGTCCTCGGGAATAACCTTTTCCGGCTCAGTGCCCGGCAACATAACATCACCTCTGGTTAAATAAGGAGTGATAAAAACTATTAACTCGGTAAGTGCGGTTTCTTTTGTGCGCTTGCCAAAGAGAACGCCTAAGATCGGAATTCTCGACAATCCCGGGATACCTGTTACGCTATTCTCATGCGTTTCTTTTCTCAGTCCTGCGATCATAATCATCATGCCGTCTTTAACCTTAACCGTAGTCTCTGCCACAGAGGTCTGGACTATAGGAATACGGCTGCCCAGCGAGGTCTCGATAGTCTCTGCAACAGAACTTACTTCCGGCTTAATCTTCATCGTGATAAAGCCCGCTTCGTTAATCGAGGGGGTTACGGCAAGCTGCACTCCCACATCCACAAACTCAATTGACTCAGAGGTAACTGTAGTTGATTCTGCCTGGCTGAGAGTCTGAGAGATATAGGCGTCGCGTGTTCCCACTAAGATCGTTGCTTCTTCATTATTAACCACTGCTATCCGCGGTTGAGAGATAATCTTCACATCTCCATAAGTCTCTAGGAAATCTAAGGTCACGCTATATAAATTCGATGGCAGCTGGCCTACAGAGACCCTCTGATAAGCATCCAGGGTCTGGCCAAAGCTACCAACTAAATCCAATCTGTCTAATGACCTCGTGCCAAAAACCTTCTCCCAGTCAATTCCTCTCTCGAGCTTATCACTAAAAGTCACCTCTACTATATCTACCTCAATAAATACCTGTTTGGTTTCCTTATCTATCTCTCTTACTAAAGTTCTTATCTTATCCATATTCCCGGGCAGATCAGAGATAATCGCTTTGCTGCTGCGCTCATCTACAATTACGCTCCCTGTGCCCTCCGTAATCGCGGCAGATAATTGAGTAGTGGCATCTTTGGCTGTTGCATAATTGAGGTCAAAGATAACTGTTTGTAAAGGTTGATCTAATTCCTTGGCTGTTTTCTCTAAAACCTCCAGTTTCTCGGGGATGTCGATCAAGATGATCGTCCCTGAGGCCTCATCTGCGATCACGGTTCCGATAGCTGATTTAAGCTGCGAGATGGCATTAAAGACATTGGCGGGCCGAGCATAGCTAAGCCTGATTGTTTTAAGTTCACGCGGCTCAAAATACTCCTTGCCAAAATGTACTTTATATTCGGCGGCAGTCATAATGTAATAAATATCCTCCTTTTTCTCAACTGCCAGGTTCTGAGATAGCAGGATTATATCCAGAACATCCTTAAAGGAGATATTATTAAGGAATACGGTAATCCGTCCGGTTATTTGGTTACTCGGCACAATTGTCTTGCCGGTTTTTAATGATAAGATGCGAAGCAGCTCAACAATCTCCACATTCTTGAAATCAAATGAAATCTTCTCCTCCTCGGCCTTGGCCTCAATGGGAAGAAGGCTCAGACTAAAAAACACAAAAACAGAAAAACATAAAAACAGGAAGTTTTTATTCATCATTTATCTCACGCACTAATCTTCCCTCGCCGGTTATGATTTGGGGTGTAAGAAATATAACTAGTTCTGTCTTTTCCGGATTTTCTATATTTCTGCTTCCAAACAGCAACCCGATAACGGGGAGCCTGGATAAAAACGGCAGACCTTTGATAGTGTCACTTTTTTTCTCTTTTAACAACCCGGCTATCATAATCGTAGAGCCATCTTTAACCTTAACTACGGTCTCTGTCTCGGATGTGGCGACGATAGGAATTTCGCTGCCTCCAGAAGTCGTAAGCGTCTCTGAGACGCTGCTTACCTCGGGCTTAATCTTCATTGTAATATACCCATCCTTGCCAATAGTAGGCACCACATTTAATTTGATTCCCACATCAATAAATTCTATAGACTCAGCGGTCACAGTAGTTGATTCTGCTTGGCTGAGAGTCTGAGTTATATAGGCTTCTCTGGTGCCTACCAAAACCTCTGCTTCTTCCTTATTCACTACCACAACTCTCGGACGGGAAAGCGTTTTAGTGTCACCGAATTCTGATAGCAGGTTTATGACAGCAGTATATTTATTATTAGCTATTGTTCCTATGGATATATTTGCGTAGCTATCCGTAAAGGTAGCGGGGAATTCACCCGCTAAATCTAATCCATCAGAGACGCCCGCGCCAAAAACCTTCTCCCACTCAATCCCGCGGGTCAATTCCTCCTTAAGCACAATCTCAATAATCTCGCCGGTAATCAACACCTGCCTGCTCTCCTCATCAAGCTCTTTAATCAGGCTTGCTATTTTAGCTAATCTCTGCGGTAAATCAGTAACAATCGCCTTACTGCTTCTTGTATCAGTAATCACTCTCCCCACTCCGGGAGTTACAAGATCGCTGATGTGGGTTTTGATATCTTCGGGATTTGCATAATTAATATCGAAGACGGCGGTCTCTAAAGGCTGATCCAGCTCTGCTATAGTTTTCTCTATCAGAGCTATGGCCTGCGGGCTGTCGTTTATCAGTATTGTGCCTGAGGCATCATCAACAACTATCTCTCCGATGCTTGATTTAAGGCTGGTAATCAAAACCAGGATCTCTGATGGCTTGGCATATTGCAGCTTGATCGTCTTTACCTCTTTCTTCTCAGTAACCTTCTTGCCGAAAATCTGCTCATACTCAGCGGCTGTCATAATTTTGATTATATTACCCTGTTTCTCATAACCTAAGTTTTGTGTTGTAATAATAACATCCAATGCATCCTTATAAGTTAGATTGTTTAAGAATACAGTAATCCTGCCCTGTACTGCCGGGGTGGCAATGATAGTTAATTCGCTTTTTAAGGAGATCATTTTGAATAATTCATTAATATCTACTCCTTGTAAATCCAAAGAGATTCTTCCTTCCTCCTGCTCTTCGCTAATTGGCTGCTCTACTGCCTCCTCCTGCGCAATAGATAAACCAAAAAACCAAAAAACCAAAAAACCAAAAAACAAGATAATAAATAAGTTTTTTTGTTTTTCCGTTTTTATGTTTTTCGGTCTAATACTCATCTCAATTCGTATTCTATTGCCTTGCCATCTAAATCTATTGCCAAGATCACAGAGCTACGGGTAATATCAGTTACCTTATATTGTCTCTGGCCAAATATATCGCCGATCTTTAAAAGAAATGTCCTTCGCTCCATGGCGCTTTCAATCATCACCTCGGGGTTCCTCGACCAAATAACCCCTACCAAAGATAAATCCTGCATTAATTCATCGACCTTGGGCGTTAAATCTTCGCCTAACACACCTGTTCTTAAATCAGCGGGCAAAAACATATTGCGAGTCTTGATTTCTTCCAAATATTCATCCCGGCTTAAGAATACGGATTGGCCCTCAGTTATCAGCTTGGCGAAGAATGAACTGCCTGTGCCTTTGGGAATCTCTGATTCTTTATTAATCATTCTCGTTCCGTTAATCATGGAATAAAGGAAAAACAAGGTTAATATACCGCAAATACCGTACACTGCTTTATTAAGGTAAGCTAGATTAAATTTTAATCTAAACCTAAGCTTAAATGGAAAAGGGCTCTTTCCTTTTAGTTTTGGCTTAATGCCGACTTTTTGGGCGCGTTTGGCCCCTTGGGTGCTTTCGATTATCTTTAATAATTTTTCATCAGAGGAAGTTTTATCCATTTTTAATGAGCGCTTGACTTATGGAGCATAAAATGCGACATAAGCCAATGTGCGAATTAAACCCCCCACCACTTTTTGAAAATATGCTTGATATAGAACTCTAGGTATTACTAACATCGCCACACCTTTTTGATAAACTCGATTTCTCTTACAAAAAAGTGGTGGGGGATAAGTTCGGTAAACAACTTATGTTCGTTGTCACTCCATAAGTTGTGACCTCATTTATTGTATCACGCTAATCATAAAATATAAACTCAAAAATAAAGGCAGAGTCAAAAGGCTCAATATGTGGCAGAAAAATATACTTTCACTGACAAGGATATCTTCTTTCTTATATTTGGAGATAATCATTGATAAGGATGTAGCCGGAGGAACGGCTAGCTCCATAATGATCAATAATCCGATTAAGTGCGGCAGATTTGTCTTAGCGATCAGGACAATCCCTAAAAGCGGCAGAATGATCATCTTTACCAGAGCCACAAGAAACAATGCCTTTTTATTTACCTGCTTAAGACGAATCAAAGCAAGATTTCCACCCACCACAAAGAGAGCAAGTGGAATCGTGCAATTACCCACCGCGCCTAAAGGTTTAAATACGAACTCCGGAACGAATCTATCAAGCCCGAAGAATATTACAACCAGGCTAAAAACCGTAGCGATTACCGGAGGGCTGAATAGATTGCCTATTTTGAATTTCTTCGAGTCTGAAGAAGATAAGAGATAAACGCCGAGTGACCAGATCAGAAGGTTAAATCCCAGGAGGAACATAAACAAATAGATAAACATAGTATCCGCTTCTGCTTTAGAGAGCAAAGCCGCTACCAGTGCCAAAGGAAGGTAACCTGAATTCTGAAAACTGACCAGGCTCAAGAATTGGATTTTACTCTGAGAGCCTTTGATCAGGCCGATAAAAATAAAGCCCACCAAGAGGCCAAAAGCGGTTATCGCTATACTGATTAAAGGAAAAATCCACCAATTAGGATATAGCTCAAAACTGAAATTTTTCGCTAACTGATAGAAAATCAGGATCGGCAGGGTGACTTCAATCACCAGCTTGCTTATAGTATTAAGGCAGTTTGACCCAAATATCTCCTTTTTGACCAAAAAGTACCCGATTGCACCCAACAAGAAGATCTGGATAACCGCAGAACCGGTAATCTTAAAATACTCTAGAAACATATCTTCTCCTTTATCCTAAGGGCAAATATTATAGCAACAAAATACCTCATCGGCAATTCTTTTATTGTACCTCGCCATTCATTAAGGTATAATCTTATGCTAATGAATGGCGGGTTGACATAATTCCAAGCCTAATATATACTTAAGAAGATTTTTGCGGAAGTGGTGGAATGGCAGACACGCTAGCTTCAGGAGCTAGTGGGGGCAACCCTATGAGAGTTCAAGTCTCTCCTTCCGCACTAAAAACTTGGGGACGCTTCTATTTTTCTGGCATTCGCATTGCGAAAAAATAGAACCGTCCCCAGATTATTTAAGAGAATCCTTCCTAACTCGATAAACTACCAAAGACGGTATAGGCTCATTCTTATACCCGTCGGCATAAACCAACTCAAACCTCTCAAGTTTCTCCGTATTCAACATCCGAAACAACATACTCTGTCTTCCTTCAGGGGTAAAATTTATTGTTAACTCCCTGGACTCTTGGCTTTTCTTGGTCACCTCCATATAATCCTGGGAATCAAACTCAGGAGGAGCAAATAAGATACTAAGCTGCGGTAACAATAAGAACTGTTTTCTCACAATAATCAAATCAACCTTGTGTTTACGGCAAAGCTGGTAGGCCTCTTCTTCTGCGGATAGATATACCCGAGAGATATCCTTAAATACTTCGCTACTGCCGGATGGCAAAT
>JAHIZC010000042.1 GCA_018814745.1 Candidatus Omnitrophota bacterium | reverse complement strand
TATTAATGCCTAGTCAACGCTAAGCATTAAATAAAAAGGGCGAAGTTGAAAAACTTCGCCCTTTTTATTTATTAAAAAAGATATTGACAAAAGAAGCGGATTGTTGTAGAATTTCTCATATCTTTAACCCATCTAAATAATGCCCTTAATTTTCGTAACCCATTGTCAAATAAAGAATTATATAATCCCTCGCATACGGAATTAGAGTTAAAAATGCTCGGGATCAATTTCCCGGAAATTAAACTAGGGAAAATTGAGGAGATTAAAAATGGCTGAATGGATAGGCATAGAAAGGCGTGCCCGTAGGTGTTATGGTTTTGATGAAATAGCTTTGGTACCCGGAGCTAAGACTCTCAACCCTAACGAAGTTGATACTACTTTTCAAATTGACGGCAGAAAATTTCAAGTTCCCATTTTAGCCGCAGCTATGGATGGTGTGGTTGATGTCAAGCTGGCAGCTGAGATGTCCTCTCTTGGCGGTATTGCCGTACTTAATCTGGACGGCGTACAGACCCGCTACGATAATCCGGACACAGTCTTAGAGAAGGTCGCAGGTGCCAAGCCTGCTAAAGCTACAGAGTTAATTCAATCTATTTATTCCAAACCGATAAAAGAGAAACTTATTTCTAAAAGAGTAAGTGAGATCAAGAAGAAAAATGCGACTGCCGTTGTAAGTTGCATACCCGGCCATGCGGAAAGATTCTCTAAGATAGCAATTGCAGCCGGTTGCGATATTTTTGTAGTGCAATCTACGGTTACAACCACCAAGCATATCTCCCGGGAATACAAGAGCCTGGATTTATTTAAATTTTGTAAGTCTTCTAAAGTACCGGTAATTCTCGGAAACTGCGTGACTTACGAGACAACACTCGAGTTGATGAAGACCGGTGCATCCGGCCTATTGATCGGCATCGGACCGGGAGCTGCCTGTACTACCCGGGGTGTTTTAGGCATCGGTGTTCCTCAGGTAACCGCAACTGTCGATGCGGCTGCTGCCAGGGATTTTCATTATAAGAGGAGTGGTAAATACGTAACAATAATAACTGACGGAGGCATGAACAGAGGCGGGGATATTTGTAAAGCTTTTGCCTGTGGTGCAGATGCAGTAATGATCGGTTCAAGTTTCGCCAGGGCTAAAGAAGCTCCGGGAAGAGGATATCATTGGGGTATGGCCACCTCGCATGTAAACCTTCCCCGCGGAACACGGATTTACGTCGGTACTACCGGAAGGTTGAAAGAGATACTTTTTGGCCCGGCTAGAGTAGATGACGGTTCCCAGAATTTAATTGGTGCCCTAAAGACTTCCATGGCTTCATTAGGTGCTTCCAATATGAAGGAGATGCATGATGTTGAGGTTATTATTGCTCCTTCAATTCAGACAGAAGGAAAGATTTTTCAGGCTGACCAGAGAGTAGGAATGGGGAAATGAGAAAAAAAATGAAGAAAAGAAAAAAGCCTTTAAAATTACGCAAGGCATCGAAAGCTAAAAAGACTAAAGCACGTTCGTTCAAGCAGGGAAAGCTCAAGGCGAGGAGGCCCGGAATTAAGAAGGGTGGAGCGAGGAGAGGGAAAGCCCAGAAAGCAAAGGCCCATAAACCTTATCGTCAAACTATACTTATTCTGGATTTTGGTTCGCAATATTCTCAATTGATCGCCAGGCGCGTAAGAGAGAATAAAGTTTTCTCTAAAATCATTCCTTTTAACACTCCGGCTCAGGAGATAGCTGCGATGCAGCCAAAAGGATTGATATTCTCCGGCGGTCCATCTTCAGTAGTTGAGAAGAAGGGGCCAAGGCCGGATAAAAACATATTTAAATTAGGTATACCTATATTAGGTATATGTTACGGAATGCAGGTTATCGCGGAAATGAATGGCGGCAGGGTTAAGCACACCAAAGAGAGGGAATATGGAAAAGCAGAATTATTTATCGATTATAATCGCGGTTTATTTAATCATCTACCCGGTAATTTTACCTGTTGGGCAAGCCATGGTGATTACGTAACAAAACTGCCGCCCGGTTTCCATATTACCGCACATACACTTAACGCACCGATCGCGGCGATTTCTAATCTGAAGAAAAAGATTTTCGCGGTTCAATTCCATCCTGAAGTTACGCATACGGAGAAGGGGAGTCAGATACTCGGCAACTTCTTATTTAGGATCTGCGGATGCCTAGGCAGATGGACGATGCAGTCAATAATCCGAGATGCGATCGAAGCTATGAAGAAAATGGTTGGCAAGGACAAGGTGGTGTTGGGTTTAAGCGGAGGAGTAGACTCTTCTGTTGCAGCTTTGTTAGCTCATATGGCAGTCGGTAAAAATTTAAGATGTATTTTTATTGATAACGGCCTGCTGCGTAAAGATGAGCCGCAGCAGATAAAAAAGATATTCCGGGATCTCTTTCATCTTAATTTGAATTATGTAGATAGGAATAAAAGATTTCTTACTCGCCTTAAAGGGATATCTGATCCGGAGGCTAAAAGAAAAATCATCGGTGATGAGTTTGTACAAGTATTTGAAGAGGAGGCTAAAAAGGTCAAGGGTGTGAAGTTTTTGGCCCAAGGTACCCTTTATCCGGATGTAATCGAGTCGGTCTCTCCAAGCGGGGCTCCCAGTAAGCGTATCAAGAGCCATCACAATGTAGGTGGTTTACCTGAAAATATGAAATTAAAGCTGATTGAACCGCTGAGGGAGTTATTTAAGGATGAAGTAAGGTCAATTGGCAGGGAATTAAATTTACCTGAGCATATTATTAATCGCCAGCCTTTTCCCGGGCCAGGCCTGGCAGTAAGGATAATCGGAGATGTAACACCGGAACGCCTGGATCTGTTACGCGAGGTGGATAAACGGGTTATTGATGAAATCAGAGATGCCGATCTATATAATCAGATCTGGCAGTCTTTCGCCGTTCTCCTTCCGATTAAAAGCGTAGGTATTATGGGTGATCAGCGTACCTATGAGAATGTAGTAGCCTTGCGTTGTGTTTCCAGCCACGATGGGATGACCGCAGACTGGGTAAAGCTTCCTTATGAACTTTTAGAAAAGATCTCTAACCGGATTATTAATGAAGTAAAAGGCGTAAACAGAGTAGTATACGACATATCATCTAAGCCCCCCGCGACGATTGAATGGGAATAGTTTTTAATGCCCCGATCAGATTTTATACACCTACACCTACACACTCAATACAGCCTTCTTGACGGTGCCTGCCGAATACCCGATATCCTTAATCTCGCCAAGCGTTACAAGATGGATTCACTGGCCATTACCGACCATGGGAATATGTTCGGCGCAGTGGATTTTTATCTTGAGGCCCAGAAGGCGGGAATAAAGCCGATTATCGGCTGCGAGGCTTATATCGCTCCGGGAAGCCGCCTGAATAAAAGCTCGGTGGGGATTGAAGACGCCTGCTACCATTTAATTCTTCTTGCCAAGGATGAGAGCGGATACGAGAATTTAATGAAGTTGGTTTCGATTGGTTATCTGGAAGGATTCTACTACCGTCCGCGCATTGACAAAGAAGTACTCTCTCGTCATGCAAAGGGTTTGATCGGCCTGACTGCCTGCCTGAAAGGGGAGATTCCCTCACTACTCCAAGAGAAACGTTTTAATGACGCTTTAAAGGCCGCTGATGCCTACCTTAATATTTTCGGTAAGGATAATTTATATTTGGAGCTCCAGGCAAATTCTATCCCTGAGCAGAAGATAGTAAATCAAGGTTTGATAAAAATATCTAAGGAACTAAATTTACCGTTGGTGGCAACTAATGATGTACATTATGTTAAGAAAGAAGATGCCCCAGCCCACGAAGCGCTGCTTTGCATTCAGACTCAGACTACCCTGGATGACCCGAATAGGATGCGTTTTCAGACCGATGAATTCTATCTTAGGTCCCCCGAGGAGATGAAAGAAGTATTTAAAGATTTCCCTGAGGCCATATCCAATACGCTTGAGATAGCCGGCCGCTGTAATTTAGAATTGGATTTTTCTAAGGTCCATTTACCTAAGTATGAACCTCCTAAGGGAATATCTAAAGAGGCATTTTTAAAAGAGCTTTGTATCGAGAGGTTAAAGGAGAAGTATGACGAAGTTACGCCTGCGATCAAGGAGCGCCTAGACCATGAGTTAAGGATCATTAAAGATATGGGGTTTGTTAGTTACTTTCTGATCGTCTGGGATTTTATCCATTATGCCAAGAGCCAGAATATCCCGGTCGGCCCGGGAAGAGGTTCTGCCGCGGGCAGCTTAACAAGCTTTCTCTTAGGTATCACTGATGTTGATCCCTTAAAATACGGGCTTCTCTTTGAAAGGTTCTTAAACCCCGAACGTTTAGGCCTGCCGGATATCGATATAGATTTTTGTTATGAGAGAAGACAGGAAGTGATAGATTACGTAACAAATAAATACGGCAGGGAAAATGTTGCTCAGATAATTACTTTCGGTACGATGCAATCAAGGGCGGTGGTGCGTGATGTTGGCAGGGTGATGGGAATAAATTACGCTGATGTGGATAGGATCGCTAAAATGATTCCTCCTGACCCGGGTATCAAGTTAAAGGACGCCTTAGAGAGTGAGCAGGAGCTAAAAAACCTCTATAAAAATGATCCTCAGATAACCAAGCTGATTAATATAGCTTTAAAGTTAGAAGGGCTTAATCGCCATGCATCGATTCATGCTGCGGGCGTAGTCATTGGCGATAGGCCGCTGAATAATTATATGCCTTTATTTGAAACGCAAGGTGAGCAGGTGACTACCGGCTACAGCATGGGGGTGTTGGAAAAAATCGGTTTGTTAAAGGTCGATTTTCTGGGATTAAGGACTCTTACCGTAATCAGCGAGACCTTAAAGTTGGTCAAGGAGACTCAGGGGAAAAGTATTGATATCGATAAGTTACCGCTTGATGACTCTAAAACCTATGAGCTTTTGACAAAGTCAAAGACCTTCGGGGTATTCCAGTTAGAGAGTTCCGGTATGCGTGATTTATTGAGGAAATTAGAACCAAGCCGGTTTGAAGACATAATCGCACTTCTTGCATTATACCGGCCCGGTCCGATCGGTTCAGGGATGTTAGATGATTTTATGGCCCGGAAGCATAATCGCCTGCCGATTAAATATGACCATAAAAAACTGGAGACGATTTTGAAGGAGACTTACGGGATTATGGTTTATCAGGAACAGATCATGCAGGTTGCTTCCAGCTTAGCAGGTTTTAGCCTGGCAGATGCAGACCTCCTGCGTCGGGCAATGAGCAAGAAGATCCCGGAAGTGATGGAGAAGCAGAGGTCAAACTTTGTAATCGGTTGCGCAAAGAATGCAATCAGTTCATCGGTGGCTAACAAGATATTTGACCTGATCGAATATTTTTCAGGGTACGGCTTCAATAAATGTGTTGTCGGTTCAACAGAGATTATTGATGCTGATACAGGTAAGAATGTCACTGTAAAGGAACTGTTCGAAAGAAAAGATTCTGTAAAGTTTACCTTTAGCTGCGATGATAATCTTAAGGTAAAAAAGAGCAAAATAAAAGATATAGTCTATAATGGGAATAAGCCCG
>JAHIZC010000001.1 GCA_018814745.1 Candidatus Omnitrophota bacterium | reverse complement strand
GTTCGTAAAGAGGATAGCGAGAAATTGGATGAATTGCACCGCAGTAAACAGGATACTCCTACGATGGGGGGGATCTTGATATTGCTGGCGATCGTATCTTCTACGCTTTTATGGGCGGATATTACCAATAAATACATTCACATAGCACTCTTTAGTACTATATGGTTGGGGATCACCGGGTTTATTGATGATTACCTAAAACAGGTAAAGAAGAAATCTAAAGGTCTGACTGCCAGAGCAAAATTGACCAGCCAGATCATCCTGGGTTTGATATTAGGGGTGGTATTTTTAATCGATCCGGAAATAAATATAAAGTTAGATTTTCCTTTCCTGAAAAATATAGTATTAGATTTAGACGGGTTTTATATATTGTTTGTGATCCTGGTGATTGCCGGGACGTCAAATGCAGTCAATCTTACCGATGGGTTGGATGGCTTGGCTATAGGCATCGTAGTGATGGTGGCATTAGCCTTTAGCGTTTTATCTTATGTTACGGGAAATATAAATCTTAGCGAGTACTTACTGATTCCATATATTAAAAATAGTGCGGAATTAACTGTTTTTTGCGCCAGTATCATGGGGGCGGGGTTAGGTTTTCTTTGGTTTAATTGTTATCCGGCATCGGTTTTCATGGGGGATGTGGGGTCTTTGGCGTTAGGCGGTGCGATCGGAACTGTGGCATTGTTAATCAAGAAAGAACTGCTCTTAGTCGTTGTCGGGGGAATCTTCGTTTTGGAGGCGCTCTCCGTGATCATGCAGGTAGGCTCTTTTCGCCTGACTAAAAAGCGTATATTCAAAATTGCTCCGTTGCATCATCACTTTCAATTCATGAATTGGCCGGAGAATAAGGTGATCGTAAGATTCTGGATCATCGCCGGCTTGTTGGCACTTCTTACATTAGTTACGCTTAAAATTAGATAAGGGCTGATGATAAATACGGATTATTATAAAGGTAAGAATATTACGGTAGTGGGGTTGGCGCGTTCGGGCCTGGCTTGTGCTAATCTGCTTTATACTTTAGGCGCGGATGTCAAAGTTACCGATAATAATGATACAGAGATTACGCGTAGATATGCAAAGTCGCTCATATCAAAAAAGATCAAAGTTGAATTAGGAAGACATACTCAGGAGTTCATAAAGGAGAGAGATATTTTAGTGATCTCTCCTGGGGTAGCAAATAATGCCGCCCCGGTTGTCTGGGCGCAAGAAAGCGGAATTCCGGTTATTAGCGAGATAGAAGTCGCCGCATCTTTATGTTCTGCCACGATCATTGCCGTAACCGGTTCTAACGGGAAGACTACGGTTACGATTTTAATCGGCAGGATCTTAGAAGAGTCAGGAAAAAAGGTTTTTGTCTGTGGTAATATCGGTAAACCATTTTCCCAAGAAGTTGATAAGATGGAGGCTGAAGATTTCGTATCTTTAGAGGTAAGCTCTTTTCAATTAGAGAGGATCATAGATTTTAAGCCGAAAATATCAGTGATGCTAAATTTTTCCGCCAATCATCTAGACAGGTATAGTAATATCCGGGAGTATCTTGAGGCTAAGAGTAGAGTGTTTATAAACCAGGATAGCACTGATTATCTGGTAGTAAACCGCGACGATCCAACGCTGAGAGAATTATCAGAAAATGCGAATGCAGGAGTTGTGTACTTCTCCAAGAGTGCAGAATTTAATCCTAACCAGGCTGCGGTATTGACCGTCGGTTCATTATTAGGTGTCGATAAGCAAGCGGTATTGAGGGTATTTGAAGGATTCCAGGGTATTGAACATCGCATGGAGCAGGTAAGCCGGATAGATAATATAACTTTTATCAATGATTCCAAAAGTACTACCGTGGAATCAGCAATTTGGGCTTTAGAGAATATAAACGATCCGATAATCTGGATCGCCGGAGGTAAGCATAAAGGGGTCGACTATAATAGTGTTTTAGGTCTGGCAAAAGGTAAAGTCAAAGAGGTGATTTTAATCGGGGAAGCAGCCGGAATAATTGAGGATGTTTTCCGGGGGAGTCTTTCCGTTCGGCGCGCTGATACATTGGAGGAGGCAGTAAGAGAAGCACATCATAAGGCTAGCGCAGGAGACTGTATATTACTATCTCCAATGTGTTCGAGCTTTGATATGTTCTTAAATTACGAAGAAAGAGGAAGGCAGTTTAAACAAGCAGTCTTAAGGTTAGCGGAAGCTGAAGCAGGAGATGATGCAAAGAGCAAGGTTTAATTTATTTGCGGTTTCGATTATTTTGATCTGTATCGGGTTGGTAATGATCTATAGCGTTTCAAGCATCCATGCCTGGGAGAGATATAAAGATAGCTTTTATTTTTTTAAAAGACACCTCAGCTTTTTGGTTGTAGGAGCGATACTTGCTTTTTTTGCGATGAGTATAGATTATCGCGATCTGAGAAAGTTCGCCAGGCCGCTGCTGTTTTTTGCCGTTGTATTATTGATCTTAGTATTGATTCCCGGAGTCGGTAGAGAGGTATCCGGAGCGCGCAGATGGTTTAGGTTCAAATTCTTCAGTTTTCAGCCTTCTGAGTTAGCCGGGATGTGTTTGATTATTTATCTAGCGGACTTTATTGCCAGAAAGGGGAAGGTGATTAAGGATCTCTCTAGGGGTTTACTACCACCTTTATCTGTCTTAGGCGTATGTACGTTATTGATACTTATGCAGCCGGACCTGGGAACAGCTTTATCAATCAGTATAGTTGTGTTGATTATGCTCTTTGTCGCGGGTATCAGGCCGTTCTACTTTTTATCTTTGGGCTTAGCGAGCCTGCCCATACTTTATGCATTGATATTCAGAGTAGCTTATAGAAGGGCGCGGGTTCTTGCGTTTTTAAATCCCTGGCTCGACCCTCAGGGTGGAGGGTTTCAGATCATTCAGTCGCAAATAGCCTTAGGCTCGGGAGGGTTATTAGGTTTAGGCCTGGGACACTCTAAACAAAAATTATTTTATCTGCCTGCCGCACATACGGATTTTATTTTTTCTATTATCGGAGAAGAACTGGGGTTATTGGGGACTCTGGGTGTGATCGCGTTATTTATGATTTTTATTTTGCAGGGACTGAAGATCATAAAGAACACTACTGACAGATTCGGTTATTTTTTGAGCCTGGGGTTGGTGCTGATGATTTCTCTTAAGGCAGTAATTAACATCGGAGTCTCTTGCGGCCTACTGCCTACTAAAGGGCTGCCGTTACCTTTTATCAGCTACGGAGGAACATCACTTGTGCTTGATATGATCAGTGTTGGGATGCTCTTGAATATTTCGCGCTCAGGAGAATATTCATGAGAGTTTTAGCGGTTACCGGAAGCAGCGGCGGCCACATATTTCCCGCTGTCAGTTTTTTAGATGCCTTTAAGCAGAAAAAGAGTGGAGCAGAGACCCTCTTGGTGATGCCGCATTCTTCGACCAGTAATCAGATAGGTGTAATCGGCCATAGAATAAGGTATATCCCTTTGGTTAGATTTAGTCCAAGAATAAGCTTAAATAATCTTATCGCGCTGCTAAAATACGTCAAGGGATCATTGGATAGCCTGTGGATTCTGATCAGGTTTCACCCTGAGATCGTAGTTGGTTTCGGTACGATTTACTCACTTCCTACGGTATTATTTGCTTGGTTACTCAGGATAAAGACAATGATCCATGAGCAGAATGTGGTACCCGGCCGGGCTAATAGTTTTCTTGCCCGTTTTGTAGATAAAATCGCAATATCTTTTCATAATAGCAGTAGTTTTTTTAAGCTGAGTAAGAATAAATTTGTCTTTACCGGCAATCCTCTGCGTCAGAATCTAAAAGCGGTAGAGAGGTGTAGAGCCCTGGATTTCTTTGATTTTGACGCGGATAAATTTACGGTTTTAGTGATCGGAGGGAGCCAGGGAAGCCGGATAATCAATCGCGTCTTCTTAGAGGCATTGGCTTTGCTGACAGATAAGTATAGCCTGCAGATAATCCATATAACCGGGAATAAAGACTACGATCTCATAACCGGCGAGTATAAGAATTTAGAAATAAAATTCAAATCAATTGTTTTCTTAAAAGAGATAGAGTATGCTTATAGTATCTCTGATCTGGTAGTCTCCAGGGCAGGAGCTAGCACGATTACGGAGCTAGTGAAATTTTCCATACCTGCGTTGATCATACCTTACCCCTTTGCCTATAGTCATCAGTTAAAAAATGCGCAGATCCTGCAAGATTTAGGTGCGGCGGTTGTAATCGATGAAAATAAACTAAATCCACAGATGTTTAGAGAATTGCTGGAGGGATTGATAAGTAATCCCCAAAGATGTGATTCTATGCGTTCCGCTTACCGTAAAATAAAAATGTTTGATGCGGGTAATTTGCTTGTCGATCAGGCGTTATCTTTACTAAAGGCCTAAATTAAAAAATGGATAAACATTATTATTTAATTGGTATCGGCGGAATCGGAATGAGCGGAATCGCCAAGCTGCTCCTGCATAACGGAGATAGAGTGAGCGGTTCTGACATCAGAGAAAACCTGGTAACCAAAGAACTTAAAAACCAAGGCGCAAGGATATATACCGGGCATAGCCCGGAAAATTTAAAAGATGTAGATTACGTAATTTATTCCTCGGCGATAAAAGAGCATAATCCGGAGATAGCCGAGACAAAAAAAAGAGGGATTCCGATCCTGAAGCGGGCCCAGGCGCTTGCAAGATTAATGGAAGATAAAACGGTTATTTCCATTGCCGGCAGCCACGGAAAGACCACCATCACTTCATTAATCTCTTATCTTTTAATCCAAGCCGATCTTTTTCCGACTGTAGCTATAGGCGGAATTTTACGTAATATTGATGCCAGTGCCTGTTTAGGAAAAGGAAAGTTCTTTGTAGCTGAAGCCGATGAATCAGACGGATCGTTTTTATATTTTAAACCCAAATACTCAATCATCACCAATATCGATTATGAGCATCTGGATTATTACCAAACATTCGAAAAAGAGATGGATGCCTTCAAGGAATTTATTGAGAAGACAGAAAATGAGGGCTGTGTTTTTTATTGCGAGGATGATAAGAACTTAAAAAAACTTTTAAAGGCCTATAAAAAGCGGCAGCTTTCTTTTGGCATGAAAGAGAGTGCCCAGTTTTACCCGAAGAATATAGAAGTCAAAGGCTTGACTTCGGAATTTGATTGTTTCTTTAAAGATACGTCTATCGGTAGATTTCATCTTGCTCTGGGAGGGATGCATAACATCTCTAATGCCCTCTCAGCGATTGCCTTAGGCGTTGAGTTGGGGATAGAGACGGAATTCATAAAAAAAACCTTAGCTAATTATCGAGGAGCGCGCCGCAGGCTTGAAGTTAAACTCAACAGAAACGACCTTTTAGTGATCGACGATTATGCGCACCATCCCACGGAGATAAAGGCAACGCTGGAAGCGCTCAAGGGCCTAAAGAAAAAAAGGATCATCGCCGTATTTCAGCCCCACCGTTACAGCAGGACGAAGTTACTTCTGGATCAGTTCGCAAAATCGTTTGACCTGGCAGGTTACATTATCACCACCGATATATATCCTGCGGGTGAGCTTCCGATAGAGGGCATAAATGGAATGAAGCTGCATTATAAAATAAAGGAAAATGCGCAAGATAAGGATATCGAATTTTTACCAATAGATGAGATCGTCGGGCGCATCTTAGAGATTATTAAACCCGGAGATTTAGTGGTTACGTTAGGCGCGGGAGATATCATAAGGATTTGCGATGAATTGGTGGAAAAAATTAAATCCCGTTAAAAAATATGAGAAAATATAAAAAGAGTGATATTTTTAACGAGATAAAGGGAAGAGTAAGGTTTAAAGAATCCTTAAAAAGGCATACTAGCTTTAGGATCGGCGGAGCGGCAAAATTTTTTATTCAACCTAAAGATATCGCCGATTTGAAGCTCGTATTGATTTCGGCGAAAAAATATAATATTCCTGTATTTATAGTCGGTGCAGGCAGTAATATCCTGGTCGATGATAAGGGGCTGGAGGCGATAGTGCTGAGTTTAAGTACGGCTTATTTTAAGAAGATTTCCTATAGTCAGCAATACCTGGAAGCAGGGAGCGGATTTAGTTTAAACCGGATGGTCTCTGGAGCAGCGAGGCATGGCCTTTCGGGATTAGAATTTTTGATCGGTATCCCCGGGACATTAGGAGGAGCCCTGGCGATGAATGCAGGGGCCTGGGGGAAGAAGATAGCTGATATTGTAGAAAATGTTACGGTAGCAGATTATCACGGGAATATAAAAAAACTAGATAGAAAGAATATACGATTTGTTTATCGTGGATCGAGCCTGCAGAGATATATAATCATAAATGCGCGTTTAAGGCTGTGTAAAAAGAAGAAAAAAGAAATTCAAAACACAATATGCGAATACCTGAAAGCCCGCAGGAGCAGCCAGGGCGATTTAGCCCTCTCTGCCGGCAGTATATTTAAAAATCCTACTTCCGGATCTCCTGCCGGTAAGTTGATCGAGCAGTGCGGTTTAAAGGGAAGAAGAATCGGGGATGCCTATGTATCTCCTAAACACGCAAATTTTATTTTAAATAAAAATAAGGCAAGCTCTACTGATGTAATAAAACTGATCAGTTTAATCAGAAGAAGAGTAAAGGACAAGTTTAATATAGAGCTTGAGCCGGAGATAAAGATATGGCGCTGAATTTCGGTAAGGTAGGGGTTTTGATGGGGGGTGCTTCATCAGAGAGAGAGATCTCGCTAAAATCCGGGGAGGCAGTATATCGCGCCCTCGCAGATTCCGATATAGATGTAACGTCGATAGATATCAAGACAGATAATATTCAGGATAGCACCAGGCTGTTGAGGTCCGCTAAACTTAATTGTGCTTTCGTAGCTTTACACGGGCGCTTCGGAGAAGACGGGCAAGTACAAAGTATACTCGAAAAATTAAAAATACCTTATACGGGCTCCGGAGTCGCAGCAAGCAAACTGGCGATGGATAAGATTGCTTCACGCGCGATATTTAAGACTTACGGCCTCTATGTGCCGCAATCCTTGGTTATAGGGAGATCCTCTTACAGCAGGAGTTGGAAATACCTTCATAACTTAGGGATGCCGTTAGTGATAAAGCCTGCAACCCAAGGTTCCAGCATCGGCCTGTCGATCATCCATGATCGCAAAGATCTTGATCAAGCGCTGAAGCAGGCTTTTGTTTTTGACCGGAAGGTGATTGCGGAGAAATATATTGCAGGCAGAGAGTTGACCGTCGGGATATTAGGTGATTATGCCCTGCCGGTGATAGAGATCATTCCGAAAAAGCGATTCTTTGATTTTCAGGCTAAATATCAGCCGGGGATGACCAGATATATTGTTCCGGCAAAGTTGGATCTGAAGTTGGCCAAAAAAGTCAAAGAAGCGGCTTTGTTATCTCATCTGCTGCTAGGCTGCTCGGGTTTCTCAAGGGTGGATATAATTTTAAGTACGGATAACCTGCCTTACATCCTGGAAGTCAATACTATCCCGGGGCTTACAGAGATCAGTCTTCTGCCTAAGGCAGCGAAGTCAGTAGGTATAGAGTTTAATCAATTATGTCTGAGGTTGATTGAGTTAGCATATGAAAAAAAGAAAGTTTAAACTGCCGATTAAATTATTATTGATTGTGTTCTTGCTCCCGGTTGTTGTGTGTTTTGCTTTGGGTTATGCCTGGAAGTCAGTGAGGAATGCACAATACTTCCGGGTAACTGAAGTGATCATCAAGGATCCCGTAGAAATAGATTTTTCCTACTTAAAAGGAAAGAATATATTTAGCATAGATTTAGTTAAAGAATCTGAATATGCACTGAAATCTTTTCCTGAATGCAGCAATATCAGGATAGTCAGGGTTTTGCCTAACCGCATATTCGTAAATTTCCTAAAACGTTCACCGCTGGCATTGGTGAAACTATATAAATATTTTGTTCTTGATGGGCAAGGGACGCTTTTCCATGACCCGATCCTGATAGAGGATGGCGGACTGCCGATAATTGTGGGTTTAGAGACTAAGATTTTCGGTCCTAAGTCAGGGAGAAGATATAATACGAAAGAGATTCAATTAGCCCTTGAGCTGCTCAAAGAATTCAAGAAGAACAGGGTGCTCAGTAATTATATGATCAAGACGATTGATCTGAAGGATCTGAGTAAAATACTGGTCTCTATAGATAATATTGAGGTAAGGTTAGCGCAGGATGAAATAGGCAGAAGGCTGGATATTCTAGGTAATCTCTTTGCCCAATCGAGAAATAAATTAACCGAGATAAAATATATTGATTTGCGATTCAAAGCTCCAGTGATAAAATACATCGATGCTAAATAATTATATCTGTGCAATAGAGCTAGGTTCGAGTAAAATTTCAGCCGTTCTGGCCCGGGTGAATAACCGGCGGATCAGCAAGCTTTTTTTTGATTATCTGCCTTCGAAAGGGATAAAGAACGGATCAATAATTAATTCTACCGAAGTGATCGATGGCGCAGGCAGGGTCTTGAAGAATCTGAAAAATAAATCCGGTATAAATATCAAGTCGGTCTATACGAATATCTCCGGAGCGGATATTACTTTCAAGCAAAGCCATGCGATCATACCTTTGGCGGAGAGAGGGAATAAAGTAATCACTAGATCGGATATCGATAAGGTTAATGAGCAGGCGCGGATACTCGGTTCAAACCTCGAGGATGAAATAATTCACACCATGCCGATCAGCTACGGCATAGATTCCAAGAAGAAGCTGATTAGCCCGCAGGGGCTATACAGTCATAATCTGGAAGTAGACCTTTTATTGATCTGTGCGAAATTATCTTCCATGCAAAGCATCACCAGGGTGATAAATCAGTCAGGATACGAGGTTAGGGGTTTAGCTTTTTCTCCACTTACCGCAAGTAAAGCGATATTTAATCAGGACTCCGGTAAGAAGGGCTTAAGTTTATTCTGTGATATCGGGACCGATAAGACAGAACTGCTAGTATTTAAAGACGGATTACTGCAAGATCTAGTGATTCTACCGCACGGAGGTAATTGTCTGACTACCAAACTTAAGGAGCAGTTAAACCTGCCTTTTGATCTAGCGGAAGATATTAAAAGATCATACGGCATCATCGCCGACCCTGAGAAAATACCGGAGGATAAAGAGATCCTGGTGAAGAAGGATGATTTTTACAAGCCGATAAAGCAGAGAGTGGTTTCTGAGATTATTCGTAATGAAGCTCAAATGATTTGTTCGAAAATAAAAGAAGCAATCGAGAAAAAAGTGAAGACCCCGGAGTTAAGTTCCTTTATTGTTACAGGAAGAACCGTATCCTTGGAAGGTTTTATCGAGACATTAGAGAATACTCTTACTGTTCCGGTAAAATTGGGACGCATCGCATCCCCGCACCTACTTTCTTATTTAAAAGAAGAGAGCGCATTAAACCAGACAAAATCGCTAACTTATTTGACTTCTTTAGGTATGATCTGTGAGGTGCTTGGAGATAAAAGAAGAGGTCTAACGCCTGCCAAAAAGTCCAGCCGAAATCTTATCTTAAGAGCTGCAAATAGGGTTAAAGAAGTGTACCAAGAGTACTTTTAATGAGCCCACAACTTACGGAACAATAGTGAACGTAAGTTGTTTGGGCGAATTAACCCCCCACCACTTTTTGTAACAGAAGTCGAGTTTATCAAAAAGGTGTGGCGAGGATAGTAATACCTATGGTTTTATATCAAGCATATTTTCAAAAAGTGGTGGGGGGTAAGCTCGTGCATACAATTTATGTTCACTACCTTCCCTGTCTGCCCTGACTGCCGTCAGGCAGGCGACAGACAGGCATAAATTGTGCACTCGCTTACTTTTAATTGACCCTAGGTCTTTTCCGTGTATAATATAATCGCTGATTAATTATGCTTAAAGCTAATTTATGCAGGATTAGAGAGCGAATTGCTTCGGTATGTTCTAAAATAAACCGTGAGC
>JAHIZC010000041.1 GCA_018814745.1 Candidatus Omnitrophota bacterium | reverse complement strand
TCAAGTCACAAGCCACAAGTCACAAGCCACAAGTCACAAGCTACAAGTCTGACATGCGACCTGCGACAATTGTTTTATTCTGGTCGGGTCCGCTCCAGCTCGCCAGTGGGTAACTCCACCTCCAGCAGCCCGGCTGCAAATAACAAAAATAATAAGAAGAATGAGCTATCTGAGCAGGAGGAGATGCTAAAACAAATGATTCAGGAACTTACTCCTATGACAGAGGAATTATGGGATAAATATAGAGATATTTACGGTGGTAGAATTATGGACGGTATTTATAGTATGGCTGATAAGATTAAGAAAGCGGGAATTAAATTAGTATTTGTCAACTCAACAGCATGGGGCGGTGGCGTTGATGTTATCCTTAGGCAGATGGTTCCCTTCTTAATGTTTTTAGGTTTAGAGGTATATTGGGTTGTAATAATAGGAGATGAGGAATTCTTTATAATTACAAAGAATCGGCACGTTGCCACGCAGGGAGAACTGCTTGAAGAGGGGCAAGAGAAAAGGGAAGAATATTTCGAGACAGAAGAAGAACAACTACATTGTCATCAGATACTTAAGAAAAACGCCGGAGCTTTAAAGCTGATAGTCGATGCCAAAACATTTTTAAGCTTAGAAGATCAACAGGTATTCCTCTTATCAAAATTCTTGCCTGATCCAGATGTTGAAAGACTGCATATTTCAACAGAAGGTGTAAAAGAAGGCTCTTGGTTAGAGAATTATTATACGAATTTATTAGATAAGGCAAAAGCCGCTATCACGCATAACACCCAATTCGCCTTATCCTTACCAACGAGAAAGGCAAAAAGACTTACCATGCCTCCTTGTATTGATATTTTCTCCCCGGCAAATAAAGACTTAAGTTCTGAAGAGATGGAGGAGGCGGAAAGGCGTTTAAGGGATACTGTTGACTCTCGAGGTCGTCCGGTATTTGTCGATCATCTGGGACGCCAGATAGATTCACCACAGAGATTTTATATTCAGGTCTCTCGTTTTGACGAAGCAAAGAATTATAAAGGGCTTATAAGGGGACATAAATTGTTTAATAAGATGTATCCGGGAGAATATTCAGATATACATTTATATCTTCTTGGAGAAGCAAAAGGAGCAAAGGATGATCCGCAGGCAGCCAAGCATTATGAGGAACTTGTGAAGGAAGCCGGGGATGACCAGACTATCCATGTATTTAACTGGAGAGATGACTTGATAACCAATTATCTTCGCAGTAGCGAAAAATGTGTAATTGTATTTCAAGTTTCCCTAAAGGAAGGGTTTGGCCTTACTGTTTCAGAAGCCGGATGGAAAAAGAAACCGGTCATTGCTGGAGATACAGGCGGTATAAGAGATCAAATTATCCCCGGCGTAACCGGATTACTGGTTAACCCCAGAGATCCTCAAGCAATCGCCAAAGCTATTAGATGGATGTTAACCCATCCAAGAGAAGCTCAAAAAATGGGAGAGACATTGAGAAAATTAGTAGAAGAGGCCTTCACTTTAGTTCCCCATGTTATCAATCAACTCTCCATGGTTTTAGCCAAATTTGACCATCTTGAATCAGAAAAAATAACTCCGGTTATGCGATTGGCAGAGGAACAATTAGCGTTAGCATTGAATGAGGCACCCCGACATAAGATGCTCCAGAGGGGCACGGTTTTACCTGATGTAGAAGATAATATTCAAAAGTTCCTCAAAGACACTTTACACTACTTTCAAAGAAAGTACGATGGTATAAGTGAAATATTTAGTGAGTCTAATGTATATATAGAGTCTGCCCTTGAGCCTGAAGCATCAAGTATCGGTACATGGGATAAAAGATTAGAGGTTTATCTGCGCAGTTTTAAAGGCAGCCTTTTAGAAGTTATATCAGATCCACATAGAGCAGAAGAAGTTAGAGATGAGTTAGCAGATAAATTAGCTTGGATTGTCAAATTAGAGAAGTGGTATGAGGTAGTAGAGAATCTACGTAGCGCAGAAAGAAATAGACAAAGTAGCATAAGAGATCCTTTAATTGGCTTAGAGACCGAAGCAAAAAAGATTTCCAATATACCTTTCTCAAGGGAACAAATAAAACAAATTAAGACATTAATGCAATCTGTCAGCGAAATAGGCGTGAGAGCCAAAATTATAGGAGAAAATTTCGATACCTATCTAGAAGAAAAGAAGAAAGAAAATGTGAGAGAGATTTATAAAGACAGGGCTGGCGTTAACTTAAGAGATATCATTCAGCATGTAAAAGATGATTTTTATACTAATTTCCATGACCCGGTTGAAAAATTATTGAATACGTTAGTGAAAGCGATTGGGCAGAGGAGTGAATTACTCGTATATCTAAAGGAGACAAAAGAGGCTTTAAAATTAAAACTTAAAGAAACTATTGATAAAGAAATGCAGAGTAAGCTTGCACAGGAAATTCAACTTATAGAAGAAAATTTAAAATTATTTAAAGATTTAGATGAAAGATTAAAGGCACTTGTTTGGATATGTACCGGTGATGGAGGATATATCGGTCTTGCCGAAGTAATGAAAACCTACGGAACATTTGACTTTTCATTATTAAAAGCATTATTAGAAGCCATAGAAGAAGGTAAAAAAGATTTAGATAACGGCTCCAGCCCGATTAAACGTTCTTTAAGTTATGAAAAGATAGAGAAACTTTTAACTGAGATACCTTTAGTCGGAGATTGGGTAGATTACCACGGCTATTATAAGAAACTCTGCAGGACTCTGGCAGGAAGAGAGTTATACCGCGTCTATAGATTTTTAGAGAGATTATTAGAGAGCATTTCAAGGTCTCAGAGATATTTATTTTATATTGACCTAAAAGATCTAAGAGAAAGTTTTGAGTATGGTAATAATGAGCTAATCATCCGCCATGATGGTTGTTCAGATGGATTAGTGACTGTCGAACTTGCTAAGACACTTGCTCTATTTAGGAACCACATCAAAATAATTGGCGCAGACGTCCTTATGTATTTCTATCGAGTTACAGATATCAAAGATAGGCATACTGTTTTTGATGCATTTGGAGAGCTCAGAGAAGGAGAAGGTGATTTAACAAATATTCTTGAAGAGCTGGCAAAACAGAGTCAACGCGAGGATGGAAAGCTGTCCGATATTATCCATAATGACGCGAGGTTAGAAGTTATTAAGAGCCTACCTGATGAAGTATTGGAATTTGAAGCTAAGCATAAATACATCTCTTTTGAAGAACATGATATCTTTAAACCTTTAAAACAGAAAGCAGATATCATTTTCATCCCCAATTTATTGCTGTATGGCCACTACTTTACATTACTTTCAATTGAAGAGGCAAGGTATTGGCTGGGACATTCTTTAAAGCAAGGAGGCCTTCTTATTTTAGCGGAGAATATAGGAGAATTTATATTTACACATGTTACTCAGAGACAAGGAAATAAGTTAGTGCCTTGTCCTAGGGCCGGTAATGAAATTTCGCTTTTACGCTCAGGAAATATTCACTACATAATTTCACCCGAGTTGAACCAGCTTTTTAATA
>JAHIZC010000040.1 GCA_018814745.1 Candidatus Omnitrophota bacterium | reverse complement strand
ATGGCAGTCAACAGGGCAATACGGTAATTTAAAAATAATAACAGAACCCCGCAAACCAGAAATAATCCCAGTATACCGTTGTTCCTTAATACACCTAATCTCCTCTTGATATAGAAGGCAATATCGTTAATATAGGAGGCTTTTAACTTTGGATCAGCCTGTTTAACAAACTCATCTGTCTCCTGTTTTACCTGATCCACAATTTTAATCGCATCTCCGGTTGCGCGTTTAACAACAGTAAGATTAATTGAGCGCGTGCCATAACTTTTGTTAATTACATCCTCATCCTCGAATGCAAAACGTACATGTGATACATCCTTTATGCGCAACCAATTACCCAGTTCATTGGCGCGGATTACCACATTTTCAATCTCCTCTTTGGTATAAAATTCTCCGGTTGTGCGGATATTAAATTCTTTATCTGAGCGCACCTTTCCGCCCGGAATACTCATGTTTCTTTTTTGCAGCGCATCCATCACTTCCTCAAGGCTTAAATGCGCATCTTTTAATTTTTCCGGGTCTACCTCAACCCATACTTCTTTATCTCTCCATCCACGACGAGAAACCGAAGAAACCCCTGGTATATCTTCAAGTATATCCTCTAAGTTTTGCGCATGTTCCTGAAGCTTGTTCTCTGGTAAATCGCCGCTTAAGGCTACCTGGACTGCAGGAAACTCTCCTGAAGTTATTTCCGTTACCACCGGCTCTTCTGCTTCATTAGGCAAATCTACCACCCGATCAACCGCCTGCTTTATATCATCAACTACCTTATCCTTATCTTTCACATCCTGACTAATTCTAATTAAGATGTTGGAGATATTCTCGATGGAAGCAGATTCCATCTCTTCTATGCCATCTACTCCTTTTAGTTCCTTTTCTATAGGCACAGTGATTAACTTCTCTGTCTCTTCAGGCGGGGCACCTGGATAGACAGTGCTGATTATCACCATATCAAAGGAAACCTCAGGAAAGGCTTCTCTTCTAATCTGATAAATGAATAATGTGTAAAAGCCGGCAATGAGAATAAACACCGAGATGAGGTTTACTAATAGAGAATGTTTTACGGAAAACTCAGAAATTTTCATCGTATTCTAACCCTATAAAGGTTCCTTCCAATATTCATCGAGTAAAGAATTCTTTGCTAAAGTTAATTCGATTTGGCTAATTTTATACTGATATAAATAAGTTGCTAAAGATAGCCTGGCACCTAAAAGATCCTCTTCATAACGGATTAGAGTATCAGCATCAGAGCGGCCGTAATTCAGGCGTTCTATCTGCTTCTCTAGTTTATTTTCATGGATCTTCACTGTTGCCTGGAATAATTCTACCTGATTTTGCATCGTATTTACTTGATTGACTTGATTATGGAGCTCCCTTAATATATTGCGTTCGGTGCGCTTTAGCTCAAGCAGCAGCTTCTGGTTCTCTAATTTTTTACTTTCCAGCTCTGCCTTTGCCTCCCGGTTCTCAAGCGGCATTTTAAAGCTTAATGCGAAACTCGCCTCGTCATTACTGTTGTCACTAAGGCCACTCCAGGCACTGCCCCGGTCTGAATCAAGATTATTGCGGGTAAATGTTGCTTCTAAATCTATCTGAGGCCATAAGCTATTCTTTTTTACTACAACCTCAATATTGTTAATCTTTAGCTCATTGGTTTTACGTATATAATCCCGCCGGTGCTTTATTGCTTCTTTTAGCTCTTCATATATATCCGCCGGCTTAGTGCTGGAATCCAAAGTATCTTTTGCTCTGATACGCTGTTCGAATTCACCATGATTGATTAAAAACAACAGGTCGTTTTTTGCATTATCTTTTTCAAGCTCAGCAATAAAAACTTCACTTAGCCTCGCTGACATCAATGCCTCCATTGCCAGAAGTTCGCTCTCCTCAACCAGGCCGATTTCGTACTTATCTTTGTAAATTTTATAAAGTTTGTGAGCCTGATCAAGCATCTCTTCGTTAATCGAAAGCCGAATATCCTTTAAGACGAAATTCCAATAAGCTTTCTGAACACTAAATATACTCTCTTCGATTTCATCAAGAGAAGTATAATCTGAATTTTCAATGTCGAGTTTGGTTATCTTGATATCTGCGCGGTCAGCTAGGCCAAAAAAGTTCTTTCCTAATTCCTGAGTAATGGAAATCCCTGTTTCTGCCTCATTGTAAGGATTAAAAGCAGCAAAAGTACTATCAGACCTATTCTTCCTGCCGGTTGCATCCAAAGAAAGGGTAGTGCCGGTGGGTAATTTTTTCTCTACCCCGACGGAGTAATAATGTTCTTTCTCCTCTTCACCTAAAATAGTAGTTGCCTGCTCCCTCTTATCGCGCCTGTAGCCTATCTCTGCTTTTAAAAATGTATCGAATACTGATTCCTGCTTCTTTAAGGATGTCCTTTGTATATAGGCATCAAACTTAGCGATCTGGATATCGAGTGAATTTTCGAGGGCAAGATTAGTAACATCCTCTAGAGACAATTCTATTGTTTTTTCTTGGGAATAGGCGGAATTCACTATCCCCGTAAAGATAATTATAAAAATGAATATATTTCTCTTCAACGCTTTATTCACTTTATTATTCCTTCTTCTCTGCTTAATATATCTTTTACGCGCACTAAAACCTTCAAATAAGCTTCCCGCTCATTTTCAGATACCTGGCCAAATGTTTTAACAATCATCTGACGTCTTTGCTCATTGATCTTCTTTACTAGATCACTACCCTTAACAGTCAGCTTGACCCTGATTACACGCCTGTCTTTTGGATCATTCACCCTTACTACATATTTATCCATGACCATTCTCTCTACCAGGCCGGTCATCGCTGCGGTAGTTACATTTACAAACCGTGCCAGACGGCTCATCTTTAATTCCACTTCTTTATGCAATAGCTGCAAGATCAGAAATTGAGGGAGAGTGATCTTACCTTTATATAACTCGTTGGCCTGACGCTTAGCAAACTCTTTAATCACAATAGGTATAATTTCGTTCAGCTTATCGGCAAACTCTAATACACTTAATTGGGCCATCTTTAACCCCCTTAATATTGCCTATCTTATTTAATAGTCTTAATATTTAACTATCTTAATTATCAACCAACTTAAGTATAATATATCCGGCCCATCTTGTCAACCCCTTCTTTAGAAGCGTCTTCACTCCCAAAGCTAAGGGTGTCCCCACCCCAAAGCAGAGGCGTCTTCACTCCCAAAGCTAAGGGTGCCCCCTCTATGGGGGCACCCTTCCGAACAGCTCCGAAGACGCTTCTGCTTCGGGTTAGAAGACGCTTCTAAAATAGTGGGGGAATTAGGGTTTGAGGTTCTTTAGGAAGCTAGAGAGGAAACGGGATTCAGTTTTGACCATCTGGAGATTATGCTCTAAGATGTGGGTTAATGACGGGGATTTATTTTTATTAGAAGAATTAATCAT
>JAHIZC010000039.1 GCA_018814745.1 Candidatus Omnitrophota bacterium | reverse complement strand
GGGGCAATTTTGGGATGGCGATGCTGTTTGAGCGATTTTTGCTAGAGCAAAAAGCGCGAGTTCAGCAGCCACCGAAATGCGAAAGATCATTGGCGTTAATGGTTCGACTACGCTCACCATTAACACTGAGCAGAGTCGAAGTGTTAAGAAATCGACCTGAGCGAAAAAGACCGACAGGTTTATTTGTTATGAGGCGATAGGCCCCATTCCTTTGGATAAAATCGACTCAGGCAGGACCCGCTAACACAACTTAAAATTTACCGTTAGATCTCGCCTTCTTTCTACGTCTATTAGAGTAGAGAGGAGGTAGGTCGTGAATAATAAAGATATTGACAAATCGGAAAAAAGTAATACAATTGTATATACAATAAGATGGAACCCTGTCAAAAGCGCTCGGTTAAAGCGCATACGGGGAATTTCCTTTGAAGAAATAATTCATGCTAAATTGCTGGATATTTGTGATCATCCGGGCAGAGATGATCAACAGATTTTAATATTTGATTATAAAAGTTATATTTGGGCAGTTCCATTTATCATTGATAGCGAAGGCATACTCTTAAAAACGTTATATCCAAGCCGCAGATTTAAGAAAATTTATAAAAAGAGGAGATAATAAATGAGAAAAGTAAAATTAACTAAAGAAGAACGTTGGATTGAAGAGCATGCAGAGGAATTTGTTTCGGCAAGCAAGGGGAAATTTAATAAAATTGTAGAAGCCTTGGAGCGTAGGAGGAAAGATGCCGTTTTAAATATTCGAGTCAATAGTTACGACTTAGAGCAGATTAAAGAGAAAGCGCGAAAATTAGGCATTAAATATCAGAGCTTCATTTCCGAAATCCTACATAAGGTTGCTGGGGCTTAAAATCTTGAGATTTTTTTGGAACTTTTTCCCTTCTTAAGATGTCTAATCTATAGAAAGGAGGGGAAAAGATGACAAAGATAATCCCCAAAAAGAAGTTTTGGCTGGTGATCGTGTTTTGCCTGTTATTTGCACTGCCTTATCAAGAAGCATTTGCCCGGAGTCAAGCAAGAAGCAGAGGTAGAGATAAGGGTAGGCAGGAAGTAGTTGTTGTGAAGCAGAAAAAATATCATTACCGGGATGGCAGGTTTTACCGGCCCAGTTGGTTTGGATTCAGGATTGTTCTTAGAACTCCCCCAATAGGAGCGGTCGTTACTTTTATACCGGCGGGACACCGGAAGATCATATTCGCAGGAGCTACTTACTATCATTACGATAATATTTACTATAAATCCTGCCCCAGTGGATATGTGGTTGTCCCGGCACCTGAAATAAAGCATAAGCCCGGTGAAAAAGTGACGATGCATATTCCGAATGAAAACGGCAGCTATACTGCCGTTATTTTAGTTGAGAAAGAAGACGGTTATATCGGTCCGCAAGGAGAGTTTTATCCGGGGCATCCGACTCTTGAGCAATTAATGGTCCTATACGGAAAGTAGGAGATGGAAGAGATCGCTGTAGATGTATTAATCAGGGCTGCCGAAGGTGAGATGAGGGCTTTTGAAGAGGTTTATAAAGCAACCAGCAGTTTTGTTTATAATGTGGCTCTCAGGGTTAGTCAGAATAGCGCGGATGCAGAAGAAATTACGCAGGATGTGTTTATGAAGATATACAGAAATTTAAAAAAATTCCGTTTTCGCAGCGCATTTAAGACGTGGGTATATAGAATAACGGTAAACACTGCGATTAACCATTATCGCAAATCCAGAAAAGAAGAGAAAGATAGAGTGGATTACGAAACCATTTCCGGGACCTTGGCCGGTAATAGTTCCAGTGCGGATGAGGCTATTCGGGATGATAATGAACAGAGGCTTAAAGCACTATTGGATAAGTTAAAGCCCAAATATAAAATATGCCTAATACTGAGAGAGATTGAAAGGTTAAGTTATGAGGAGATTGCCGTTATCCTGAATATTCCCATAAATACCGTGCGTTCGCGTTTAAAAAGGGCGCGGGAAGCGCTGTTGGGTGAGGCGAGAAGGGGGCTGGTGAAAGATGCAGTGTAGAAAAGTAGAGGAGATGCTGAAGCTGGATTATGCAGACGGTAGATTAAACCCTAAGCAAACAAAATACATCAAGGAACATCTGGCAGTATGTCAGAAATGTGCTCAATTAGAAGCAGAGCTTAAAATTCAGCGTAAACTTTTGCAAGGGACAGAGCGTAAAGAGGTACCTGAATCTTTGTGGTTCAATATCCGCGATGCCATTATTCACGAGCGCGTAAATCAGGAGAGTAGGGTTATAAGATTTGCATGGCATCCTGCACCCGTTCTGATCAGCGTTTTTACGGTAATAATCCTTGCCTCTCTTCTTACCGGAACGTTTATCCGTTTCAACAGAGTAAATCTTGCGGAGGATTTTCAGGGCTATAGTCTAAACGGCGATAGCGGAGTTTTTCTTTATGACCTAGGAACGAATATAGAAGAATATTTTCTATAAGGAGGGATGAGAGATGAAAAAGATGAGAGTAGTGAGTATCACTTGTGCAGTTGTTTTTCTTTCGCTAAATTCAGCATATGCCCAGATGCCGCAGTGTGAAGGTAAGGAATCTCTAGAGAAGCCAGGCAGGCGTATATTGCAACAGTTGAATCTGACCGAGCAACAGCAGAAGAAGCTGGAAGAAAACCAAGTAGCGCAACGCCAGAAGATGAAAGAATCAATTAGTGAAATGAAGGAAGCGCAGGCGAAATTACAGGAGGCGATTAAGGAACCTAAAAGTACCAGGGCAGGAGTCGAACCGATTATTAAAGAAATTAAGAAATTACAGGCAGAGATGATTGACAATAGAACTGATGGGATTTTTGCGGTAAAGAAGATTTTAACTCCCGAACAGTTCGCTAAATTTCAACAAACAATAGAAAAGCGCAAAGAAGGAATGAAGGAGCGTTTTCGTAACTGGTGGCGAAGACGAGGAAAATAATGCTGGAAGAGGAGCAATAAAAATATTTTTTGAATGGAGAAGTTACCCCTTAATGGGAAAGCTCCTTTTGATTGACAAAAAATTAGATACAATATAAGATGATTTTAAATAACACATGGAAAAAATCTTTAAATTCTTAGTAT
>JAHIZC010000038.1 GCA_018814745.1 Candidatus Omnitrophota bacterium | reverse complement strand
TCTGGAAGTACTGTTTTCCTTGATGCTGCCGTTTTCCATTTACCTCTCTAGGGCATATAAGAGCTTATTAGGCCTTCCTTCCGGTGAAGCTCTAGGGTTAGTTTTGATCTTTTGGGCTTCACTCTTGATAATTTTTCCGGTGAGCTTCTGTCACGGTGCATTATTTAGTGCAGGCTGTAAAATCTGCTCTTTGTTCGGCAGGAAGGAAGCCGTTTCCATTGGTTCGGTGTATGCCTGGGAAATATTAGGTACGATTGTAGGAGGCGTAGTATTTACCTATCTTTTTATTCCGTTTATCTCATCATTTCAAATAGTTTTTATTATCTCAATATTAAATCTTTTCGTATCTTTTCTTATATTAAATTATCTCGCGGCAGCAAAGTCTAAGTACCTGGTTTTATCGCTTGCTCTCTTAGCGATATGTTTTACTCTTTTTGGAGGGGTGGATTATCTGGAGCGTTCTTCTATCAAGAGAAAGTGGCAGGGGATAGAGGTTTTAGATGATCGCAATTCCGTCTACGGTAATATTGCCGTAACCAGGCAAAAAGAGCAGTACACCTTCTATCATAACGGAATCCCTCTGATAACTTCGCCTTATCCGGATACTCGGTTTAAAGAAGAGTTTGGCCATTTCCCTTTATTATTCCATCATCTTCCAGAAGAGATACTTGTTGTAAGTGCAGGAGCAGGCGGCCTGATTAATGAAATATTGAAACATCCGGTAGAAAGAGTCGATTATGTAGAGATCGACCCTTTGCTGGTTAAGATGCTAGAGGAGTATCCCACGGAACTAACTCGATCGGAGCTAAATGATCCGAGGGTGCATATCATAAATACTGATGGCAGGTTTTTCTTAAAGAATAACCAGCTTAAGTATGATATAGTTTTGATCGGCTTATCCAGCCCATCCGACCTATCCACTAACCGCTTTTTTACTAAAGAATTCTTTTCCCTGGTTAAAAGCCATTTAAAACCGCAGGGGATTGCAGCATTTTGGCTGCCCGGTTCTCTGACTTATTTATCAAGTGAACTTAAGGGGCTGAACAAGTGTATTTTAGATACTTTAAATCAGGCCTATGAACATGTGCGTATTATTCCGGGAGATTACAATATCTATCTTGCTTCTGCTTCCAAGGAAATAATGAATGTAACTCCTGAAGAGATCTGGAAAAAAATCAATGCGAAAAAGATTCAGAGCAGCATCTTTACCTTTTCATATCTTTCCTACCGCCTAAAAGAACATTGGGTCGATTGGTTTAAACAGTCTCTCGCAGAAACACCAATTAAAATCAACCGGGATCTTCAGCCGCTGGCAGTCTTTAAAATGTTGATATTTTGGAATAAGAAGTTTTCTCCCGGCTTATCTTCGGTCCTGGAGCGATTCGAGTCTTTAAGATTAATTGAGATATTGATTTTAGTCTTTACACTAACCGGGTTAACCTTTTTTCTCTTTCTGCGTAAGCGGAACCAAAAAATAATCCTTACTAGCGCTATTACCACTAGCGGTTTCTTTGCTATGTTGGCAAACTTAGTTTTAATCTTCAGCTACCAGGTTTTTTACGGCTATTTATACCATCGCATAGGCTTATTGATCAGTTTCTTTATGGCGGGCACTGCCGCAGGGAGCATCCTGATTACTTCTAAGATGGAGAAGATCAAGAGATCGATGGATTTATTTATCATCCTTGAGGCCCTGATCATTATTTTTTCTTTTCTCATGGCATTCATGCTAAGCAGGTTTCAATGGTCAGGTAACTTTGCAGCAGTACTTTTTATTTCGCTCTTTTTTATCTCTGGTTTATTCCTTGGGTTGGAGTTTCCTTTGGCAGGTAAGCTATACCTGGGCAAAAATAGAGGGGTTGGCGGCGTTTCAGGTGCGCTTTATGCTTCTGATTTAATCGGTGGATGGGTAGCAGGTATCTTCGGAGGCATTATCTTGCTGCCGGTGTTAGGCCTGTTTGGTTCCTGTATGGTAATAGTAATTGTAAAAGCAGCCAGTTTGATCCTGCTATTAGGCAATAGATTTCTCTTGAAAAACCTTTGACACATTCAAAGGCAACCATAGTATCTAAAACCATCTCAGTGTCAATACTGAGTATGCTCCCATAGAAAGTGAAATACGAATGTATTGATACATTCGACGGCAACCTATATACGAGGCCGCTCAGTATCAATACTGAGTATACTCTCATAGAATGACATATGAATGTATTGACAAAGCTCCCAATTTAATATATATTAACAAAATCCGAAATACACTGAGGGGAAATAGATATGGCTAAGCTTATTTTAAAAGATCTTGATTTAAAGGGCAAAAAGGTACTGGTGAGAGCAGATTTTAACGTACCGCAGGATGAGGGCCTGAATATAACCGATGAC
>JAHIZC010000037.1 GCA_018814745.1 Candidatus Omnitrophota bacterium | reverse complement strand
GAGCCAATACTATCTGCGCTGTCGCGCATCTTTCCTTCTACGCCGCGTCTAATGTAATGCTGCATGGTTAAGAAGGCTGCTAAAACTACTGCGATTATCAAAGCATATTCTACAGTGGATTGGCCTTTTCTTCTCATTTCTTATTCACCTCCTAAAATTAGGTACTAATTATTTAATTAGTTACCCGAATACTCATATTCACGGTATTCAGTAGCAGGGCTTGTAGCTTGAACAATATCTTTAACCTCACGAGTGTAAGTAGTAGTGTCAGGATTAATTTGAATTGCCTCGTAGCTCGGCTCTGTCGCTAAAACATCGCGTGTTCTTACACTTTTTGCGCTATCTGTGCTGTTCATACCTGGCTCAAATTGCTTTGATTCCAATGTACCTGGGATAGGGGTGTAAGTACTGTCCAGTGTAGCAACTTCAGCTGTAAGCTCATCATAAAAATCATCTCCTGAATCTTTCATTCTTGCCTGAAACGTCCTTTTTACCATTGTTTGCATAGTAAGTGCTGCTGCCACCACCAAGCCAATAAGAATAGCGTATTCAGCAGTACTCTGTCCTCTATTACCTCTAAAAAACCTTAACATTATTCTCACCTCCTTATCTAATATTACCTAAATATTACCGCTTGGATTAATTTCACGGTTACATTTCGTTCGCTGCATCATCAATAACTGACCAAGCAGCGGAAAGCGTGCCCTCTGCAGCAGGTTTAACCCAAGACTTGGCAGCAAAAATAATGAAACCAACTATTGCTGTTAACAGTAGAATATATTCTAATGTGCTTTGCGCTTTCTTTCTGCTTACTTTTATCATTTTCTCTCACCTTCCTTTTTTTTAATCGCAAACTAGTTAACTACTGCCGCTAAGTCAGTTGCTGTTGATGACCACGAATTTGCTGAGTCATAAAACACCTTTCCCAAGCCAACAGTTGTATTTTCTTGTTGCCCCCTTATCACAAATACAAATGCTAGAATTGCCCCAACAACTACCGTAAACATAACTACGTATTCCAGTATACTCTGCGCTTTTTTACATCTTAACATTCTTCCTCACCTCCCTTAATGCTAACCAACCTCTTCAGTATTAACCTGATTTTCAATCATCTTTAAATTTGACTGAATTGCCCGTCTCACATAGCTACCCATTAGAGTTAAGGCAGCTGCAATTACAGCTATGATAATACTGTATTCCAAGATACTCTGCGCTTTGCTTTTTCCTCTGCTTCTTAAATACTTTTTTAAAATCATTATTAACCCCGCATAAAAAAATCCTGCGTAGACAATAAAAAAACCGAATTACCTAAAAGAACTTTTCAGTTCCAGCTTTCGGTAACCCGGCTAACGTCCTCGCTTCTGACCCTAGAAGCAAAAAATTATACCTAATTGTCTTGGCGAGCATCGTCCCGTGGCTTTGCGCATCCACTTAACCTCCATCAAGTGGAATTGCCTTTTCGCTGCCGTATATTTCTAATAAAATATAACATTTAATACTGGTAGAGTCAAGAAGATTTTAGCTCTAATAGAAAGCGTTTTCTAAATCAAGAACCAAAATCTCTTCTTTCCCGGCTGGCTTTTTATCTCTCTTTCATTGAGGCGGCGGCAGGCGTAGCTGAGTTCCTTTGTGAATTGGAACTCCCGGGGAGGTTTGAAGGTAACTAAAATGCAGTTTTCTTCTTCTTTGAAGGCGGCCTTTAGGCTGTAAAACTTCTCTTTTACCGTCGAGAACTCCTTCTCTTCGTATCCCAAGGGCAGAAAATGCCATCTGACATATAAATCCAGGGCTTCAAGATAGAGATTAAAGAGGGACTTTACATCCTGATAGTCCGCTGTATTCAAATTAAACATCTCCGTCGAGAAAAATTGCCTGGAGCTGCCGGTGTAAGTAAATAATTCGATTTTGCGGCTGAAATCCTGAAAGCCCTCTTCCAGGTTTGGCCAGTGGCTAAGATAGAGATCTATGATCGTCTCTGGTTTATCTAAGGCTCCGGTAAGATTGCATAAAATAAGTAGGCGCGGCTTCTCTGAAAAATTAGTTTTTAGGGCATATCCTTTTAGTGTAACTGCTTGGGAAACATTAGGTTGTGATAACTCAATTTCTATATCCGCAACATAATAATCCTTATTTAACCCTGCGAAATGGTATGGCTTATACTCCCCGAATTTCTTTACACTTCGGTACTCCACAAACTGCCAGGGCCACATTCCGAAAATAAAAGGAGACCGCTTAGTATGCGATAAAGACATCTCCGGGAACTCTTCGAACTTGTTT
>JAHIZC010000036.1 GCA_018814745.1 Candidatus Omnitrophota bacterium | reverse complement strand
GATGAATATTGGAAGGAACCTTTATAGGAGTAAGATACGATGAAGATTTCTGAGTTTTCTGTAAAACATTCGCTTTTAGTAAATCTTATCTCGGTATTTATTCTCAATGCCGGATTTTACACATTATTCATTTATCAGATTAAGAGAGAAGCTTTTCCTGAAGTTTCATTTGATATGGTGGTAGTAAATACGGTTTATCCGGGTTCTCCGCCCGAGGAAATTGAAAAACTAGTCACTGTCCCGATAGAAAAAGAACTGAAAGGAATTGACGGGATCGAAGAGATGTCCTCTGCTTCTTTAGAAAATGCATCTAACATCCTGATTAAAATTAATCAGGATGTAAAAGATAAAGGCAAGGTTGTTGACGATATTAAGCAGGCAGTTGACCGCGTGCAGGATTTACCCGCAGAAGCAGAAGAGCCTTTGGTAACAGAGATAACCTCAGGCGAAATTCCTGTTCTACAGGTCGCATTGAGCGGAGATTTAAGCGAAGAGAAGCTCCAAGAGTACGCAGAGCAGCTGGGAGACATATTAGAAGATATTCCGGGGGTATCTTCTGTTTCCCGTAAGGGCTGGAGAGACAGGGAGGTCTGGGTGGAAGTTGACCCGTAGAAATTAAAAAATGTACATTTAAGTATCGAAGAAATAATGCAAGCGCTGCGCAATAGGAATAAAACTATCCCCGGAGGCAAGCTTCGAGGTAAAAAGGAATTCAGTATACGTACGACGGGCGAATTTTATACTCAGGCGGAAATCGAAAATGTGGTTATCCGGGCCAACGAGCTGGGGAATTGGCTGCGCATAAGAGACGTGGCAGGCGTGAAGTTTGCTTTTGAAGACGAGGACATGATCAATAAAAGTTTTGGCAGCAGGTCGATTAACCTTACCGTAATCAAGCGCGCAAGCGGCGATGCAATCAAAATAGTCGATCGCGTAAAAAAAGATGCCGAAAGCTTCATTAGCAGGATAGACCCAAAACCCAAGGTTTCTTACATAGACGACATTTCTTATTACATCAGGAGAAGGTTAGGAGTATTGAAGAACAACGGGATCATCGGCTTGACTTTGGTCTGTTTTGTTCTGATGATATTTTTGGATGTTCGTACTGCCGCATTGACTGCGATCGGGATCCCGATTGCTTTCTCTGCCACAATAGCTACGATGGGATTCATGGGCCTAAGCGTTAATCTGATTACGATGTTTGGTTTGATTATCGTCTTGGGGATGTTGGTTGATGACGGGATTATTGTCGCTGAGAACTGTTCGCGTTATTTAGAAGGAGGATTAGGGCCGCGGCAGGCAGCGATTGTCGGAACGCAGGAGGTGGCAAAGCCGGTTACCGCCACTGTGATTACCACTATTGCCGCTTTCAGTCCGCTGATGTTTATAGAAGGGATGCTCGGTAAGTTTATCTGGGGGATACCTCTGGTGGTAATTATAGCTTTGAGTGCCTCGTTATTTGAGGCCTTAGTGATCCTGCCTTCGCATTTTGCCGATTTTGTGCATATCGGAAAAAAATCCCACCCTAAAAAAGATCAACCCTGGTTTAAAAAGCTAGTAAAGCTTTACACTTCGATTCTTAATAAAGCCTTAAACCGGCGTTATTGGGTGTTTGCCGGGTTAGTGATTGTGCTAATATTGACTTTCATGCGCGCCGCAGGCATGCCCTTTGTTCTTTTTGGTTCAGAGGAGGGGGTTGAGGAGTTCTGGATACGTGCAGAGGCTCCCGTCGGCACTGATATATACGCTACTAATGAGTTGGCCAGGCAGGTCGAAGAGAAAGTAGCGCAGCTTCCAAAAAACATTTTAGATGCCTATACAACTCAGGTTGGTTCAATCGGAGAAACATGGATGTTTGACCCCTACGGTAAGTCCGGAAGCCACGTAGTCCAGATCACTGTTTTTCTAACACCCTTTAAAGATCGGAAGATGACCGTTAGTCAGATTATCGATGATCTCAGAGAAAAGACCAAGGATCTAAACGGTTTTGAAAAGTTATATTTTGAAAAGCACGAAGGAGGCCCTCCGGTTGGAAAGCCCGTAGCGGTGCAGATCAGAGGTGAGAAGTTTTCCGTGTTAGAAAAAATCTCTAATAAAATGTCTGCGTTCCTGGGGGGAGTAAAGGGTGTTTCTGACATTGATTCGGATTACGAACTTGGCCGGGGAGAGATTAGGGTAGTTGTTGATGAGGATCGCGCAGCGCAGGCTTATCTTTCTGTGGGCGAGATAGCCGCTTCCATCCGTAATGTCTTTAAAGGAGGCATTGCCACTTCAATTAAACCGGTTAAAGCAGAAGAGGAGATTGATGTGCTTGTACGGTTCCCCAAAGAGTATCGTACTAAAGTAGAGGCCTTTGATAAGATACTAATCCCCAATAGAT
>JAHIZC010000035.1 GCA_018814745.1 Candidatus Omnitrophota bacterium | reverse complement strand
TAATATTATATATAAGCCCGCGCTAAAAAACAATGATTTATTACTATTTTATATTTTTCTGATCAAGCAGAGGCATAAAAAGCTAGTCAGAGAAGATATGATAATCAGCCATTTTAATCCAATCAAGGGAAGCAGGAATGCTCCTGATAAGTTACTTGCGGTAAGGGCTAAATTGCTTAAGCTAGTAAGTAAAGCAAAAGACGTCGCTTCCAAGCCCCTGACTGTATTCTTTGCCATAAAATCCAACACCATAATAAAAATAAACATACCTACCAGGCTATAGAGGATATTATAGACTATGGCACTTACCGGGGTATAGTAAAGATAGCTTAGAGTAACTACCGCACCCAGTAAAACAGAATAAAACAGCCACTTTTTGATGTTAATTCTTTGGCTATATTTGTAATAAAGCAAAGCACCAATTACTTGAAAGACCGTGCTGATTGTGGCAAGTGTACCGATCCAGAGCTTTCCCCATTTAAAAGTGTCCCTTTGAATAAAGAACAACGGAGTACCAAATGAAGGGGAAAACTTATAAAGAAATATAAATATGCCCACGATGATTAACTGCTTGTTGGTAAAGAGCTTTTTTAAATCCGTAAACAAGGAACTCCTGGGCTGGTTATTTTTAGCGTTACTGCTCTCTTTATAAAAGAACGTAGTTACTCCAACCAACATGTAAAAGGGAATCAGACAGAGAAAGGCATATCGGTAGCCCCATCTCTGTGCAATATATCCTCCCCCGACGCCGGTTAACAACCCGGAGAGCGCTATAGAGATCCACTGGATACTCTGTATCTTGCCTGTGGCGTTATAGAGCTTCCCCTCCACGCACATTATTCCATCTACCCCAACGTCTCTAAAAGCAGTGTTAGTTGAATTCAGTACCAGCAGTGCGACAAGCAGAAAGATCGTTAGAGGCGTGAGGCCGAGGACTAAAACAATAATCACGTCAAAGGCTAGTGCTGCAAAAATCCATTTTTTCTTACTAAAATAGTTATCGATAACGTAACCGATCAACGGCTTAATCAACCAGGCCATGGTTATAACGCTGCTGATCAACATTATCTTCTGGGCAGGAAAGTTGAGGGTCTCCTTTAGATGATAAAATAATCCCTGCGAAGGAAGAGCTTCTATGCCTTGAGTAAAATAGACGGTACTGCTTAAAGCAAAGATCCAAAATAATTTTTTATTCATCTTAATAAAAAACTACCATTTATTGGTAGTTTTTTGTCTTAAATCTCCTGTTTTGGGTCTTCTTATTCAGGCTGAGGAACCTCCTGCTCTACTTCTACCTTAGGTTCAGCCGCCTCCCTAACAACTACTTCTTCTCCAGCAGGTTTTTCTTCTTGCACCTCTACCTTTATTGCTTCCGCTATCGGTTTTGGCTCAACATTTCTCATCAAAGATTTACTTTGCTTTAAAGAAATCGCTGCCAGGCTTAAGCAGGTGATAAAAAATAAAACAGATAAAACGGTGGTTGCGCGAGTAAGCATGGCGCTGGTTTTCGTTCCAAACATAGACTCAACCCCTGAGAAGCTTTCTACTAACCCACCGCCTCTTCCGCGTTGGATCAATACAATACCGATTAACGAAATACATGCTAGAACATGAATAACAATTATTGCTATAATCATTTTTTTACCTCGGAAGCCTTTCTGACGATTTCTGCAAACGAATCTATCTTAAGGCTCGCTCCTCCTACCAGAGCGCCGTCGATATCCGGTTGCATGATTAACTCGGTAATATTTTCAGGTTTGACGCTGCCTCCATACTGGATTCTCAGGCTCTGCGCCACTTCTTTATTATACAACTTACTTAGTAAATCGCGAATGAATTTATGTGCTTCTTGGGCCTGCTCGGGTGTTGCAGTTTTTCCTGTTCCGATCGCCCAAACCGGCTCGTAGGCGAGTACTAGCTTCAATACGTTCTCAGCGGATATATTCTTTAACCCATTCTTTAGGTGATCTTCTAATACATCGAATGTCTTATTTGCCTCTCTCTCCTCCAAAGTCTCTCCAACGCAAACAATCGGAGTAAGCCCGTTGTCTAATACTGCCCTGATCTTCTTATTCACGGTTTCATTAGTCTCAGCAAAATATTTCCTGCGTTCTGAATGACCAATGATCACAAAGCTACATCCTGCATCCTTAAGCATCTTAGCGGAAAGCTCACCGGTAAAAGCACCCTGATCCTCCCAGTATACATCCTGAGCGCCTAACTGTATCACTGAATCCCCGAGGGTCTCCTGTACTTCACTTAATGCAGTAAAAGCAGGACAAAGCACTACGTCAATATTCTGATTAGCTACTTTATAAAACGCTCTCTTTAAACCATTAGCCAGCTCTATGGCCTCGGCTATGGTTTTATACATTTTCCAGTTTCCGGCAATAATCGTTTTTCGCACTTATTTCTCGCTTAGTGCCGCAATCCCGGGTAGAGTCTTGCCCTCTAAAAATTCCAGGCTTGCTCCGCCGCCGGTTGAAATATGAGTCATTTTATCTTCCAGCTTAAACTTCATTACTGCGGCTGCTGTATCGCCTCCTCCGATAATAGTCGTGGCTTTAAGTGTAGTGATAAATTTGGCTATCTCCTCGGTCCCTCTACTAAAGGCATCGATTTCAAATATTCCCATAGGGCCGTTCCATATAATAGTCTTGGCAGTCTTTAATTTCTCCTTAAATAAGGCAACCGTCTTTCCTCCGATATCAACCGCAATCTTCCCTTCCGGAATATCGCAACCAACCTCTTCTTTTTTTGCCTCCGGTTTAATTTGATCTACAACTATATGATCAACGGGTAGAATAATTTCTTTATTTAGGCTCTTTGCTTTATCTAATAATGACCTGGCCAGGTCGAGCTTATCCTCTTCGAGTTTTGAATTGCCAATAGTTCTACCCTGGGCCTTTAAAAATGTGTAAGACATCCCGCCTCCGATTAAAATCACATCGCTCTTAGGAAGCAGGTTTTCAATCACGCCTATCTTATCAGAGACCTTAGCTCCGCCAAGAATAACCATAAACGGCTTCTTAGGGTCCTTAATCGAGCTGCCTAGATACTCGATTTCCTTCTCCAGCAGAAATCCTGCGGCAGATTTGATATTATGCGCCACCCCTTCTGTAGAGGCATGAGCACGATGAGCAGTACCAAAGGCATCATTAACATATATGTCGGCTAAGCTGGCTAATTGCTTAGCGAATGCACTATCATTAGCTTCTTCTTCCGGATGAAAGCGTAAGTTTTCCAGAAGCACGATTCTTTCTTTAGCCCCCTGGATATCTTTCTCAGTCTGCTCTCCAACGCAATTATTGGAGAATTTGACCGGCTCACCTAATAAATCGCTTAATCTTTTAGCCACCGGCTTAAGGCTATATTTCTCCACAACCTTACCTTTAGGCCTGCCTAGATGACTGATTAAAATAACCCTAGCAGCATCATTCTTTAAAATATACTGTATTGTCGGAAGGGTTGCTTTAATACGGGTGTCATCGGTTATATTCAGGCTCTCATCCTGCGGTACGTTAAAATCTGCTCTCACCAGTACCTTTTTGCCCTTTAAATCAAGATCTCTTAAAGTAAGCTTAGCCATATCTATTTCCCCTCAGTGTATTTCGGATTTTGTTAATATATATTAAATACGGGGTCTTGTCAAAGGTTTTTCAAGAGAAATCTATTGCCTAATAGCAGGATCAAACTGGCTGCTTTTACAATTACTATTACCATACAGGAACCAAACAGGCCCAACACCGGCAGCAAGATAATGCCTCCGAAGATACCTGCTACCCATCCACCGATTAAATCAGAAGCATAAAGCGCACCTGAAACGCCGCCTACCCCTCTATTTTTGCCCAGGTATAGCTTACCTGCCAAAGGAAACTCCAACCCAAGGAATAAACCAGAGATAAAAAAGAGCGAAATAAAAATTACTGCTG
>JAHIZC010000034.1 GCA_018814745.1 Candidatus Omnitrophota bacterium | reverse complement strand
GCGAGATTATGGATGATTCAGGTACCTTTCCGATAGATGATTGGTTAAGGCAATTCTGTAACGGGATGATTGATAGAGGATACTACAAGGATATATATCTGGATTGCAATATGCGTTTCGGCGCATTATCGCCAGAGGATTTTTCAATTATGAAACGGGCTGGTTTTCGCCTGCTTTTATTCGGCTTGGAATCAGCAAATCAAGAGACTCTCGATAGGTTGAATAAGGGTTTGAAGGCAGAGAAAATAATCTCGGATTGTAAGGGGGCATCGGCAGCCGGTTTATTCCCGCATATTACTATCATGTTCGGTTATCCTTGGGAAAATTACGAGGATGCCTTAAAAACCATGAAGCTGGGTCAGTGGCTCTTAAATAAAGGCTATGCCTATACAATGCAAGCTACCTTAGTCATTCCTTATCCGGGCACGCCGTTATTTACAGAGTGTAAAGAGAACGGCTGGCTTAAGACCTTAGACTGGGAGGATTATGATATGAAGCAGCCTGTGATGCAGACTCCAATCCCGGATGATAAGTTAATGGATTTAGTTCAGGGGATGTATAAAATCTCCTTTCAGCCGGAGTTTGTTTTAAGAAAGCTATCAACTTTAAGAGATATAGATGATTTGAAGTATTCATTCAGGGCAGCAAGGAAGGTAGTAGGACATATTCTGGATTTTAATAAGACATCCTATAAAGAGAAATAAGCAGGATGTCTGATTACAATGATTAAAAAGCAGATTACAGAGATTAAAAACAGAGACCCTTTAACTAAAAAGAAATAGCCTGCGCTTACAAGGTGCATAGCGAGTTAGGTCCCGGATTTAACGAGAGCATATATCATAATGCTTTAAAGATCGCCCTAGAAGACCAACGATTAAAATATCAGACTGAAAAAGGTTTCAATGTCTTGTTCCACGGCAAGGACGTTGGTAGGCTAAGGTTAGATTTAATTATAGAAGATAAGGTCATAGTTGAAATTAAAGCCCTAACAGGCAATATCCCTACTCTGTTTGAATTACAGGTTTTATCTTATTTAAAAGCATCAGGGTATAAAATCGGATTATTAATAAACTTCGGTAACAAAAGTTGTCAAATAAGGCGGTTAATGATTTAATCGCTGTAATCACTAATTAATCTCAGTAATCAGGTATAATCCTTAAGATTTATACCTGATGATTATACCAGGAGGATGCATGAAAGGAATAATTCTCGCAGGCGGTAAAGCTACAAGGCTTTATCCTGTTACCAAGGCTGTCTGCAAGCAGCTATTACCGATCTATGATAAACCGATGATTTACTATCCGCTCTCCACGTTAATGCTTGCAGGAATAAAGGATATACTGATTATCTCGACCCCGGATTCTTTACCTAGATTCCAAGATTTATTAGGTAACGGTTCTCAACTAGGAATCAAAATCTCTTATCTTAAACAATCTGAACCGAAAGGTATTGCTGACTCTTTTCTCATAGGAGAAAAGTTTATCGGGGAAGATAGTGTTTGTTTGATCCTAGGGGACAATGTTTTTTATGGGCATAATTTGCTCCAGCTATTAAAGAGAGCGGCTAATCAGAGAGAAGGCGCTACTATTTTTGGGTATTATGTAAAGGATCCTCAGAGATACGGGGTTATTGATTTTGACAAGTCCTGTCAGGTAAAGTCGATAATCGAGAAGCCCAAGAAACCGAAATCAAATTATGTGGTCACAGGATTATATTTTTATGATAATAAAGTGGTAAAAATTGCAAAGAAAATGAAGCCTTCTGCCAGAGGAGAGCTTGAGATAACCGAAGTAAATAACGCATATTTAAAAAAGCGGAAATTAAAGGTTGAGTTATTGGGCAGAGGTTATGCCTGGCTTGATATGGGTACCCATGAATCCTTAATTGAGGCATCTCTCTTTATAAAGACTGTGGAAGAAAGGCAAGGATTAAAAATCGGCTGCCTTGAAGAGATAGCTTATCGTATGGGGTATATAAATAAAAAGCAATTAAAGCAAGCGGCAAATGAGATAAAGACAGATTACGGAGCCTATTTAAGGGGGTTATTGCAGGATGAATCCCGTTAGAAATTTTATTCTATCTTTCTGAGTATTTGATATTTCTAACGGGGTTTACTAATGGGCAAAGAAGGGATTTCTAACGGGATCAGGAGTTTGTTAGTTTTGCAAATTTTT
>JAHIZC010000033.1 GCA_018814745.1 Candidatus Omnitrophota bacterium | reverse complement strand
CCCCTTATAAACTAATTTTGCTTTACCTTCCAACCAAACATCTCTAAATTTATTCTTCTCTTTTTGAAAATAAACTTTTAATATTTCACCGCTTTCAGTTTGCAATTTGATCTTCTTGTTGATCCCTGTCTTTAAGCTAAAAATCAGTGCCGAAGCAACGCAGCCGGTGCCGCAGGCAAGTGTCTCACCTTCTACTCCCCTCTCGTAGGTTCTCAATCTGATAAAATCATCTTTCTTCACCTCGACAAAATTTACATTCACACCAAGCGGAGAGAATTGCTTATGATAGCGCACTGCTCTACCTACCCCCTTAAGATCGATATTATCCAATCCTCTAACAAAGATTACAACGTGAGGAACACCGGTATCAATATAATTTACTTTTAATCGGCGATTGAATATCTTTATCGGGAAATCTAATTTGATACTCTTTGGATCAGTAAGTTTTATTTTTACATTCCTGCCTTTAACCTGAGATTCGATAATCCCGGCTTTCGTCTCTATACTAGTATTTATTTTACCTACATATAATGCGATGCAGCGTGCGCCGTTCCCGCACATCTCTGCCTCTGAACCATCGGCATTAAAAATGCGCATCCTCGTATCAGCAACCCCCGATTCTTCAAGAATAAGCAAGCCATCTGCACCTACACCATATTTCCTATCACAGATTTTTTTCGCTAAAATAGTTAGCTGCTGAGAGCTGAAAGCGGAAAGCTGAGAGCTCACAACAAAATCATTACCAGAGGCTACCATCTTGCTGAATTTGATTTTCCTCATCTTATAAACCAAGCAGAAACGAAGGGATCTTCTCATTACGTACGAGATCGCGGAGAGATTCCCTTTTTCTGATCAAAAATACCTTATCTTTAACCACCAGCACTTCTTCGCATCTTAAGCGTGAATTATAATTAGATGACATACTGAATCCGTATGCACCCGCACTCATGATACTTAGAGAATCTCCCTCTCCTACTATGGGCATCTTTCTATCTTTAGCGAAGAAATCTCCGCTCTCACAGATCGGGCCGACTACATCAACCTTCTCACTTCTTGCTCCGGGCCCTGCCTTCTTAACCGGCAATATCTGATGGTAGGCCTCATAGAGCGAAGGCCTCAGTAGATCATTCATCCCGGCATCAACGATTATAAATTTCTTCTTAGGCGTAGATTTAATATAAAGGACTTTTGTAACTAAAACACCGGCATTGCCAGCGATAAATCTTCCCGGTTCTAAAATCACTTTTAGTTTCATCTTCTTTAATAGCGGTAAGATTTTCGCGGCAAATTTCTTTGCAGTCTGAGGGGATTCCCGGTTATAGACGATACCCAGCCCTCCTCCGATATTAAGGTACTCCAAACTGATTCCCTGCCTGCTCAATCTTTCAATGAAATCAACCATCTTACTTACCGCTGCGATATATGGTGCGCTTTCAGTTATCTGCGAACCTATATGTATATGTAAACCAGAGATTCTTACGTTCGGCAATGCTTTAGGCAGCAATAGAATCTGATATGCATTTTTAAAATCAATACCAAATTTATTGGTAATCTTACCAGTAGTAATATATTTATGTGTTTTGGGCTCGACATCAGGATTTATACGTAAGGCTACCCGAGAGACCCTGTTTAATCTTTTTGATATGCAGCTGATATTCTCTAATTCAGAGACTGACTCGACATTAAAAAATAAGATCCCTCTCCTAATCGCTTCTTCAATTTCCCTGTTAGTCTTACCCACTGAAGCATAAACAATTCTCTCGGGCGGACAACCAACTTCTAAAGCACGGAATAACTCCCCGCCTGAGACGATATCCAACCCTGCCCCCTTATCAACCAACGCTTTTAGAATCGCCAGATTAGAATTCGCCTTTACTGAATAGCATATCAACGGATCAATCTGCCGAAAAGCAGATTTCAGTTTATAAAAATGGCCTATCAAGGTATGGTAGCTATAAACGTATAGCGGCGTACCAAATCTACGCGCTAAATTATCCAGCTTTATACCTTCACAGTATAAATTTTTTCCTT
>JAHIZC010000032.1 GCA_018814745.1 Candidatus Omnitrophota bacterium | reverse complement strand
TCTTCTTAGCTTCTTATTAACTTCTCTGATCTTGGCCAAAATACTATTCGCCTTTGTAGAGAGGCTTCTTTTTCCCTTAGGAAGTTTAGCTACTGCCTTGCCGAGTTCGTAGGATAATTTCTCCTTCTGTAAAGCGAGTGCTGTTTGTTCTAGCTTCCTCTTACCCTCAACAGACTTTTCTTTAAGATATTTCTCGCTCTTTTTAATTAAAACTGCGCCGTCCTTTGCGATAATATCCAGATCCTTCTTTGTTGCCTTCCAAAGCTTGAGCATCTTTCTTTCAATATCTTTTCTGTCCATCTTCTCCTCCTTTTTGTGGGCTAGCTGATATTATAGCATTAATAATAATTTAATCAACCTTCCAGTTCTTTTGAATCTTGTAAGTTGGATGCAGCTTAAAAATCCTTTTAACCTTGCCTATATCTTCTCCGATAAAACCTTGCAGCGAATAATCTCCCAGCCCCTCCTTTCCCAGATAATATAAATATCCGATATTTTCCGGTTCAAGCCCGATTAATCTTGCCCCTAACCCATCTGCCTTCAAAGCATCCGTTGAACAAATGGCTACTTGTAATTTTACCGGAAAGCCATCAACCGGACCATTACCGTCCATGCAATAGAAACCATCTAACACCACAAGATCCGGCCAAGAGACTTTAGCAAGATTAATGATGTTGTGGTGAATCACTTTTGTCGCTTTTAAATAAGCAATTGACTGCTTAAAAATAATGTTCACTAAATCAGGGAATCTCCTTCTCATCCACGAAATAACAGAAGTCGGAATATAAGTAAAGACTGTCTTTGCATTCGGGGCATTAGGAGTACGGAGACCGTGAAGTAATGATTTTTCATCCTGCTTAATTAGCCCGGCCATATTTTTTATTCCGAAGGTGGCGATAGCATAGTTATGTGTTTTGGGAATTGCTACAGATATTCTAAAATCAAAATCATAAAAATGTTTTATAATTCTGATCTTCTCGTGGCCTGCTATAGACTTGATTTTGATTTCTGAAAATTCAGAAAAGTCTTCTACGCATTCTAACCTTAGATTACTGTATTTTTTCAATAAATCATCATAACCGAATCTCTTAAAGACCTCCTCTGTAGTTATCTTTTCATAATAAGCGCTACCGCTACCCTCAAAGATAGTGAATCGGCTGTTTTTTAATTCAGGGTACTTTTCTAACAGAAAATCTAACACCGCTTCTACTGCTTTTACGTCTGTGTTGGCATAGATTTTCTTACTTGCGGTGAGATTTGGTTTTATTAAAATATTCTTTTTATTGCGGATGGCGTCTAAATCTGAGCCTAAAAGGCAAAGCGCCTTTTTTATATTGTCGTATCTATCATCGCCTTTTACTAATGAAACTTTTTTATTCTGGCTATCGATCTGAGTCATAATAAAGGAGAGATTATAAACCGAGGAATTTTATTGCTCCGCCGCATAGGAATATAACCAGGCCTGCTAAAGCATGAGAATATCTCTCTAAACGCCAAAGCGGCACCTTCGATAGGCCAAAAGAGAGAGCTATAACTATGGTAAGCATCGTAACGATAATGGAAATTTAGTTGGTTGCTTCGTAAAGGCCGTATGCAATCCCTGCGCTTATGGCAGCGTTGAGCAAAGTGCAACCGGAAGTAGCTACTACTACCCAAACTAAAACTACCCAGGTAGCGATTATTCTTTTTCTTTTCACCCCTCTTCTCCCTTTTGTTAACTGATTATATCACTTATCTATACTTAATCAACTCTTGAAATCACAATTTTACCTAAGAAAACCGGAAACTCTATGCGCAGGGGGATCCTCTTCTCTTTATCCAGCCAAAGCTTAAACTTACGCGGCCTTCCTTCTAAAAGATAAGACTCGAATGAGCCCTTATCAGTATCGAGCATCTCAAGAGAAACGACCTTTATACTTACCTCCTGGGCAGGCAGGGTAAAATATGATCTCTCTCCCAGATTCAATTCTCTTGCTTCAGGGTAGAAGTATAAAAGAGCTATCACATTATGAATTGGCGCCTCAAGATGGATTATCTCATCTTTTGTCCTTTTTTTTCCGACTTTACTTATTTTAACATAACCGTCTTTTTGATTATAAACTTCGAGGATTTCTTCATCTTTACCGAAAAATATGACGTTTCTTTCTATTCTTAAAGGCAGATGCGTATCAGAATCTATATATAATTTTTCTTCGCTTTTGATAGAGAATAATTTGAGAATCTTTATATCCGAAGAAAGACTGATAACGTCGGTTAATTTATCTCCTGCATTAGCCCGCCCTAAATACTCCCAATTGATATCCCCCACATATATGCCGTTAAACT
>JAHIZC010000031.1 GCA_018814745.1 Candidatus Omnitrophota bacterium | reverse complement strand
TTTATTATTGCTCAACCGCCTCCGTACGTGAAAGGTTCCTTAGTGCCCTTTTTATGCGTGTTCGAAAAAGGTATGCTTAAGGAGAAGATAGAGGCAAAAGGATTTTCTTTTCTTTGCCGGATCCCGGAACAAAAAAGAGTGAATAAAACCTACTTACGCCTTAAGCTGAGGGATCTTTTCTCTGTGCTTTATTTCAGCCTGTTGATTAAGAAGAAATACCTAAAGAAAGGTGCTGTGTGGTTTTATTTCGGGGTTGAGTCTATAAATGCGGTTGCCGGGGCTATAGTGCGCCTATTTCTTCCGATTGACTATATTATATACTATATTTTTGATTGGTCAGTAAAATGGTTTAGAAACAGATTCTTGAATAGTGCATATATTTGGTTTGATAAAATAGCTTGTTACGGTTCTGACTTTATCTGGAATATCGCAGAAACTATTGAGGAGGCAAGGAGGGAAAAGTTAAGATACAAGCAGAGAAAAATGGGGTTACAGCTTACTGTGCCTTATGCTATGTCTTTTCGCGCTGACCTAGTGAGAAAAGATGTTTCTGGCCCCTTGAATACAGTCGTATATTCAGGCTATCTTAGTAAGGAGAACGGCGCATTGCTTTTTCCTGATTTAGCTAAAGAGATCGGAAGGAGCAGGCAGGATGTCAGATTTTTAGTTATCGGAGGAGGAGATTGCTTGGGACAAATGAGAGAGGATATTCGTTCCAAAGATATAGATAATATTATTTTAAAAGATGAGATTTCTGATCAGAATGAAATCGATAGGATCTTAAGTACTTCGCACATTGCTATAGCTCCATATGCGGATGAAGAGTTTTCAAAGAAAAAATACGGTGACATGATAAAAATACGGAACTATTTTGCCTTGGGATTACCGGTGGTCACAACATCGATTCCACCGGTTTCTCGGGAGATAATTAAAGAGAGGCTGGGCTTTGTAGTTTCCTGTAATGTTAAGGATCTGGCAGAGGCCTGTATCTCTCTGCTTTCAGACAGAAACCTATATTCAGAGATTAGGGCCAATGTAATCAATAAGGCGCAAAATCATACCTGGGAGAATATTTATAACCGGGCATTAAAAGAGATGTTTCATGACAAATAATAACCGGAAGAGCAGTCTATTTGATAAAGAAACGATTTTTCTGATTAAGTTAACAGAAGGATTATATCGTCAAACGGAGCTTCCAGAAGCAGGTATTGATTCGATTGATATAGAGAAGTTCATAAAAATCTCACTTTCGAATAATCTTCTTTATTATTCAGCGGAAGAGATTCTCAAAAGACCAGCTCTATCCGAACAGCTAAGGGATAGATTTCAGGGTGTCATATCATCAGGGAAGAATGCCCTACAGGAAATCAGTAAGAGTATTAACGAGGTGAAGGCCCATATATCCGATTACGCGATTATAAAAACCTACAGGGGTGATTTTATGCGTATCGGTAATGATATTGATGTATTAGTGAGAGAAGGAGATTTTGATAAGATCGAAAAGAAGTTTTTGGCGCGTGATTATCAGATTGAAAGCAATAGTAGAGAGGAGAAGTCGGTAGGATTGTTAAGAGCAGGACAGAAAAAAATACATTTGCATGCTGCGGTATCCTGGTGCAGGAGCAGCTTTTTAGATAAAGAGCTAATAGTAGCGAATCTAAGGAGGGTGTCATACAATTCAAATGAAATTTTTATCCCGGAAGTTAATGCTGATGCGTTAATCTATTTAGCGCATATAAATTTTGAACCCTTACTATTTACATATGCAGAATTATTATATTTGTTTAGATTGCTGCCTGAGGTGGACTTAGGGTTTATTTTCAATCAAGCAAGTAAATTTCACTGGAGCAACACACTGCATCGGACGATCAATCTTATAAACAGCCTGCATTATTTTCTCTACGGGGTGGAATGTATAAAAAAAGAGAGACCTAAATTGATTACTTTTAAGAGGATTCGTTTTCCATATGTTTTTTCAAGGTTACACTTAATCAGAGCCTGTATGGAAAAAGGCTTATTTTTTTATCCGCTAAAAAGGATATCGAAAGTGATGAATATACTGATTAATCATGATGCCTATAAGTATATAGATGCTCCGGAGAGGGGAATCGCATAGCTATATGAAAATATGCATCATACATCGATACCCGCTCAGTCTGATTGAAGGGACAAATCCATCTTTGCCTGTT
>JAHIZC010000030.1 GCA_018814745.1 Candidatus Omnitrophota bacterium | reverse complement strand
CTCCTCTTTCTTTATTTAATTTAACGATTAACGCGCACGTAATGAATCAGTAGCGTCCAATCCGGTTGCGGCACCCTCAGGAAGGGAAGCACCTGCGCCTACCATTGAAGCAGCCGGATTAATCACCCTAATAATCTTTCCCATCACAGTAGACGGAACATAGAGAACATCTCCTGGATGCATATTAATGTTTTTGTTAAGATTTCCGCCGTAAAGTATATTGTAAATATTTACTTTTCTGGTCTTTGGCCTGCCTTTATAGCTTGGAGTAATCAGCTTGCATTTACGCATTGCAGCAAAGGAAGTCGGTAACCCGGCTGCAAATACTGCCTCCCTAACAGGAATGCTTTCAGAACGCATAAAATATTTACCGGGAGAGCCCACTTCACCAAGAACATAAAAAACCTTACTTCTATATTCCATAATCGTAACCGTTACTGCCGGAGACTTAAGGTAAACTAAGAGAGCATCGCTGATCTTTTCTTCCAATTCCGCTTTTGTCAAACCTATCACATCCATATCTCCGACAAATTTATACTGAAGCTTACCTGATTGATTAATCGGAAAAGCACCGCTAAATTCAGGATGGCGCATCACTTCGATCTCTACCACATCATCCGGGCCTAGGGTATATGTCAGGGGGTCAAATCCGGAGGTATCTGCTGTGCTACTTGCAAGCGAGGTTTGGACGGCCGGAATCTGAATCTCAAGACCCTGGTCAGTCTCTACTACCCGGGCTTCTATTTGTCCGGCTCTACGCGCATCTTGTGATTCTGCCCTTTGCGGTTCTTCCCCTTGCGCCATAACGTCTAGGCGAAATGCAAATAATATTGCACCTAATAACATTAATTTCAATAATATTTTCATCTTACTCCTCCCCTTCCATAATAATAATAGTTTCTTTAAAGCTCTTTAATGTTTTCAGGTCATCCTTATCATAAACCCGCCAGCCGCGCCAATCCCTCTTGGCGGCCTTTACTTTCTTAGATTTCTCCCAGCGGACTATTGTCTTAGGAGTAACCCCAACCCTCTCTGCAACATCCGTAATGCTCATTCTTCGGTCATTCACTTTAATCCTCCGTGTTTATGAATTATTCTGATTATGCCTGTCTTATTCTGTCCTATTTTGTCCTAGTCTGTCCCGTAAGGTCATGTAACTACATATACAGCAACTTCTATGCCAAGTCAAGAAAATTCAAATTAATACTTAATTTTAATTTTTAACTGATTGGAAGCAAAAGGGTTACAATATCGGTGCTTTAGGAAGTTTTTACTATTATGCCTACGCACTACTTGGTAGATGTTGCGTTCCATCAACGCTAAAAATGCTTCTCTATAGACTTATCGAAAAAATTACCTTATAACCTTTTGGGAACCATCAGGTTATAAGGATAGTGGCTAATTCGCAACAAAACTACATTAGATAACGCTTTCTTTTTTACTTAAATCTCTGCTTCTCTTACGAGCTTGCGATAGTATTCGATGCACTTATGGCAGGCTTTATGATCATCCTTCCACTCAGGATGGTCGCGAAGGATCAGCTTAATCAAATACTCCTCTGCCTTGACGTGCGCCAGACTTAAATAATCATCGATTTCCCGTTCGCAGATCTGACACTTATACTTCATATTTTCAGGCCTTAAAAACCAGATCGTGCTGTCTTACGCGCGAATCCACCATCAGGCCGATCTCCTGGCCTTTTTTTGCGGATTGTATAGGAACGCGGTCAACTTGCATCGAACCTACTTGTTGTATAAAATCAGTAGTATGCCCCTTGATTTTAACTGCTCCCCCTACTGAAAGTGGAGCTTTCAATTTTATCACTGCTGCTCTTACTTGAGGGAAATAATGAGTAACTATCCCGATTGGCTTCTCTTTAGCTTTGCGACGAGGCGCCTTTGCTTTCTTCTTGGCTGTTTTCTTCTTTGCGGGACTCTTCTTTACTGCTTTCCTCTTAACCTTTTTCTTCTTTAACACCACAGCCCTCACCTCCTTAATAAACAGCTCCTGCCTTTGATTATGGTTATCTAAATGGTTATTTTATCCGCGATCCCAGAAACAAAAGGGATGCGGTGATAATTACCCATTAATGCCTGCAGGATGCTCCAGAGAGAAACCAGAGCAAAAATAACAGTCCCGATTCCTAAAAACCAGCCTAAGATCGGAATTATCGAAATAATAAAAGCGCCAACCTCAAAGACAAAAAGCACCAGTCCCTGTTTTGCGTGGTATAGCGCGAATTTATTATTCTTCTTTAATACCAGGCTTACAATGCATAAAAATCCAATATAGGAAATTAGGGCAAAAAACGTGCCCTCGGAAACGACTTTATCTTTCTTTTGCTCAGCCATAAACTACTCCTCTTTTATTTTTTAACCGCTACTTCTACTAAAGAATCCATCCCGCCGTACGGATTGGTCCCCTTAGAGGGATTATTCACGTCTTCTATCCAGACTCCGTCAACCACAAAACGATACCTGTATCTGCCGTCCTTAAGGTGTAGTTTCTTAACCCAGGAGCCGTTATTCAGGTCCATGCGGCTTAGGTTATTCGCCTGCCAGTTATTGAACTCACCCACTAAATAAACTTCCTTTGCCCAGGGAGCTGATATGGAGAAAACAATCTCTCTGAGCCTGGGCAGCTCATTATGCATAATCTCCTTCATCCTGCTCTCCAGGGCCAATGATACAGTAGTCATCTTCTCATTCGTGATTATCTCCCTGGCCAGGCTAAAATAGTCTTTTGACCCGCGGCAGTATTTGTCGTGGTTGAATATATGCGTGCCGTTATTCTGCGCTTCTTTAAGTTTGACATTCACATGCACTATATTACTGAATAACTTACCCTGAAAATTTTTCTTGATTCTATCTAGTATTGTAAAAGAGTGCCTTAATCTGGAATCGAAGTTATTCACCAAAATGCGATAATCTACTTTATGTCCGAGCCTGTCCCTGACCAACTCCATTATACTAACTAACTGGTCAAGCCCCTCAAGAGAAAATCTGCTCGCTTCAACCGGGACAATTATCTCACTGCTTGAGCGTATAGCATTTATCGTCAATATACCGAGATTCGGCGGACAGTCTATGAGGATATAGTCGTAGGTGTTGTCAAAATCACATAAATTCTTCCAGAGCAGCGACTCCCTTCCGATCTCACCGGCCAACTCCTGTTCCAAAGTACTTAATACGATAGCAGAAGGAGCAAGGTCAAAATTATCTTCTAACTTCTGGACTATATCTTTTAAGCTCGCCTTTTGAGTGGTTATCTTTGAGAGGACGTTATAAATACTTAAATCGGCTTTAATATTCAGGCCTAAGGTTGCATGGGCTTGAGGGTCTAAATCAATTAATAAAACCTTTCGGTCATTTTTGGATAAAGACGCAGCCAAGTTAACCGCTGTAGTAGTCTTACCGCAGCCACCCTTTTGATTAGTCACTGAAATTATCCGCATCGGCTTGTTCTCCTTTCCTAGCGTAAAAGTCTGACGTTATCTATATAGACAACGTCTTTTTTCTGACGGACGTTCCACTCTTCTACCGCAAATAAAAGCTTCGACATCTCCGTCCAGTCGCTAATCTCCTTAAACTTTGAAAATTCTATCCTGTATTCCTTCCATCTGTGCGGGATATCCTTGATATATACTTCTGCTTGTTCATTAAAGATACTGGTAAATTCTACTCTTAAGGAAATCGTATCTTCGAAATCCGCCTTCTTTAGAGAAAAACCTAAGGCCTTAAAAGGGCTTAGGTTTAAGTTGTTAAGATCCAGGGCATAAATCTCTTTTTTCGCCGGATCAAAATGGAAATTTATCTTTGCCACATCATGCAGCAGCACCAAGGAGATCTCTGACTTAAAGGGCATACTTCTTCTGGCATTAAAATAGAAAATAATCCCCAGGCCAGCTGCAAATACGAAACTGACAAAAATAATCTTTTTAAATATTTTTGGCGGGGTATCTGCTGATTTGTTTTTTTTCGATGAAGCGTCAAGATAGATCTTAGCTAAATGTTCGTAAATATCCTTCTTATCCATTGGTATTTTTTATAACATAAAACCCCTTGTCTGTCAATACTTTATATAAAATAATTTTTTAATAAAAAACCCCCGAAGGATTGCTCCCTCGGGGGTTTTATTAGATTCTAACCTAAGTTAGAAGGTTACCTTCATCGTACCAATTACCTGCGTGGCGTTGTTATCATTATTCTTTGCAAAAGCGTCGCCAGGCATAAATACGCCGTAGTTTAATCCTAGCTGGACATCTTCGGTGTAATCATAGGTAATATTCAAATCTACTTCATTACCCAGATCCTTCTTATCGCCTTGCATAATATAAGTTGGATCACCGGTAACACCGCTTAATGTTACTGGTGCGGCTACAGCTGCGATTGAGTAAGGTTTGTTGAGCCTGAGATAATAATAATCTAATCTCACTGCAACATCTTCCCATGGCCTTACGGTTCCATTCAAATTGAATAACTGAGCATTAGAGTAACCCATGATCTTATTAAATAAGGTTCCTCCTGCCTGATCTTCATACATTGCACTCCAACCGTGATAGTTATCAGAATCACTAAGATAATTATCGCCGGATAGATAGGTGTAGGAACCACCGATTACAGGAGTGTATTTTTTGTTAGGCATTACCATATTGGCAACAGCCTGAATCGCATATGCAGTAACTTTACGATTCTTTAAAGCAGTAGCATTAGCACCTAATTCATCAGGATAAAGTACGGTATTTGAAAAATGATCACCGAACTGAAAAGCGCCTTCAATTCCTAAGGTCATATTTTCAATTCCTGTATATGCTGCTCGGGCACCAATAGTTCTTAGATTTTCATCCTGGTCTTCTTCGTTCAACAGAGGCGCTGGCGTTGCGGGTGTTGTTCCAGCTACTCTTCTTGTTCTCTGCCATAAATAGGCTTCTGTAGTAAGATCATTGTTAACCATGTATGATGCATTTACACCCATTAATGTTGTATCATCTTCCAAACCAACAGCGTTTTCATCAACATCGGAATAGACAAGGTCAACTACCAAAGGATCATAATCTAAGGTTGCTCTAATTGCATCAAATGCTTTACGCAGGCTAAGATCATCCAAACTGTTAGGTAAATACCTAGCAGTTGTTAAATGGCCATCTGAAATACCATTAGTATCCGGATCACCAATGATCAACCCATTACCGAACTTCAGGTTCTGACGTCCAACAGTTAAAGTCAGAGGTGAATATAGAAATTCCTTCATGGTCATATAGGCAAGATCCAATGAAACATCTGAATTGTTTATTCTGGCTGTAAGATTATCTGCATCAGCCTCATCACCAAATGTTCTTTCATTCAACAGCCTTACTGTTGCTGTTACAT
>JAHIZC010000029.1 GCA_018814745.1 Candidatus Omnitrophota bacterium | reverse complement strand
GCGGCACCCCGGAGGAATTAGCTAAGAGTAAGAAGTCATACACTGCCGGATTCCTGAGAAACGTGTTGAAGGGCGTAAAAAAAAGTGATATAGTTAATGCGAAATGAAAAATAAAAGATTAAGAATTCTAGTCATAGGTTTTATTTTCTTCTTTTATCTTTCTTGCTTATTCGCACAAGGGACCTCTAAGGAGATAGAAGCGCTCTTTGTGGCAAGAAAGGCTTATGACGACGGTTTCTATGACGTCAGTTTAGGCCTACTGGAGCGTTTTTTAAAGACCTATCCCAATTCTTCCAGGCTGCCGGAAGCAAGACTTCTGGTCGGACAGTGTTATTTTAATCAGGGTGAATTTCTTAAGGCCCTGACGAAATTCGAAGAGGTCGCGGGTGATCCCCGGGCAAGAGATATTAAGGACTCTGCGTATTACTGGATAGGGGAGGTGCATTTTAAGGGAAATAATTTTAGTAAAGCAGCTACATATTACAAAAAGATAATCCAGGATTATGCTCAGTCTTCTTATGCGGCTGCGGCATATTATTCCGTAGGTTGGTGTTTCTTCCAGGATGGAGAGTTTAAAGATGCGCTCGAATATTTTAAGATCGTGGAAGCAAAATATCCCAAGGATCCGCAGGTAAAAGACGCATCCTTTAAGATTATCGAGTGTCTTTACAATCTGAAAGACTATGCTGCCCTTCAGGAAAAACTCACAGGCTACATTAAGGCCTATTCCAAGGATGATTATCATCTGGGTTATCTTTATTTCTATATGGCAGAAGCCGATTACTATCTGGAGAATTTTACCAAGGCAATCGAAGCATATTCTAAAGTGATCAATAAGATCAAAGACGAAAAAATCCAGGCTTTATCCAGATTAGGGATGAGCTGGTCATATCTAAAGTTAAAAAAATATAAAGAATCAGAGGCATCTTTTGCCCAAGTTAAAAGGGATCTATTAGAGAAACAGAGCCAGGATGTATTTCTTTTGGGTAAGGCGATATTAATGACGGAAGTTGAGAGGATAGTTGAGGCTAAGAATATATATAAGGAGTTATTAGAGGTTACTTCAGAGCCGTTGGTGTTGGTTCAGGCATATTTAGGATATGCAGATACACTCTATAATCTTAAGGAATACTCTGAAGCGATCAAGGTCTATGAGAAAGCGCTTGTAGGGGGTGATCAAGGTTCAACGCCCCAGGAGATCATTGATAAACTACATTACAATTTAGCCTGGGCCTATTTAAAAGGCGGAGAATTCAAAGAAGCGATTGAAGCATTCCAAGAGATCGTCAAGGAGAGTGATGATAAGATCGTCAAAATAAGCGCGCTATGCCAGATCGGCGATACTTATCAGGACTCCGGAGACTATAATAAAGCCCAGGAGACATACGACAGCATATTAAAAGATTACCCTGATAGTTTCTATAGCGATTACGTTCAATATCAATTAGGCCTTACTTTATTAAAGGCATCAAATTATGACGGTGCGATCTTAAGCTTATTAAGTTTGAAGAACAACTCCCCGGACTCAAAATTATTAGATGATGCTACCTACGCTTTAGGTTTAGCCTATTTTCAAAGGCAGGACTATAATTCAAGCAGGGATGTCTTTACAGATTTCGAGACGGAGTTTAAAGACAGCGGCTTAAAGCCGCAGGCACTTTATCTCCTGGGGACAAGTCTCTATAATCTGGCTAGCTATCCGCAGGCGATAGAGGCATTTAAAAATATCATCAGGATCTATAGCCAGGATGAAGAGTTGATTCAAAAGGCTGAGTATGAAATAGCGGATTGTTACTATCAGATGGGTGATGAAAAGGGAGCAATGGCTAAGTTTGAAGCCTTGCGTTCCAAGTATCCTGACTCAAGCTTCTCAGATGAGATCATGTGGTGGCTGGGAGAGTATTACTATCGGCATAACAACCTGACCATGGCGCGCAGGTATTTTTCTTCGCTGATACGGGATTTCCCCAAGAGCAATTTAATTACCGATGCCTATTATATTTTAGGCTCAAGCTATGCGGAAGATTCTAACTTTAAGGAAGCAATACAAAATTTTAATAAAGTCATAGAAGTGGGTAAGTCTGATTTAGCCGGTCAGGCAGCGATTGCAATCGCGGATATATATGTGAAAGAGGATAAGACGGATTCAGCCTTCAGAGAGTATGATAAGGTGATAGAGTTGTATCCTAATTTGATCAATTTAATCTATCCTAAAAAAGCAGAGCTTTTCTACAGGCTTAATCAGTATGATCAGGCAATAGATTATTATCGTATGAGTTTAGACCTGGTGCAAATTAGGGATATGCCTAAGATCCAATTGAAGATCGCCGAGGTATTTCAGGCCCAAAGGAAATATCCCGAGGCGATAGAGGAGTATTTAAAAGTCACCTATCTTTACTCGGAGAATGAGCATCTGGCGGTAAGGGCGCTTTTGCGCGTGGCGGAGATCTATGAAGGAAAGGATAATTTTAAAGAGGCCTTGAATATTTACCAGAGGATTACCGATATGGATGTAGAGGAAGCGAAATATGCCAGGGAGCGGATAAACTTAATCAAGACAAATATTAGGTAAACCTAGCAAAGGGAGGAGATAATGGATCTATACAAAATGAGTATTTGGCAGGTTTTTTCGGCAGGGGGGCCGATGATGTGGGTAATTCTTTTTTGTTCCATCATCGCGCTGGCGATTATTCTGGAAAAATTCTGGCAGTTGCACAACATTAATATCAACACTAAGCAATTTTTGGATAGGATCAGAGAGAAGATTAAGCGCCGCCAGATAAAAGAAGCTCTCGAGGTCTGCGATGGCGCGAAGAGCCCGTTGGCGAATATATTAAAAGCAGGTATTTTAAAATATGACCGTCCCCGCTCACAGATTGTTGAAGCAATTGAAGATTCTTCCTTATATGAAATACCGAAAATAGAGAAGAAGTTGAGCATTTTAGCGACTATTGCGCATATCTCTCCGTTATTGGGGCTCTTGGGAACGGTACTGGGATTGGTTAGATGTTTCCAGATAATCCAGGCAAAATCTTCAAGTTTTCATCCGGTATCCCCCGGTGACCTGGCAGGAGGTATCTGGGAGGCATTGCTTACGACAGTCGCCGGTTTATTCGTGGCGATACCAACTTATTTTGTATATAATTATCTGGCGAATAATATAAATAATTTTATTCTGGAGATGGAGAAGGCGTCTACTGAACTGGTAAATTTCCTAACCGAATAATAGGGCGTCACAAAAGTGCCGCCCTTGATTACAGCGATTAAAAATTCAGATTTCGGCGATTATTTATCTACGAGATAATCTCTGTAATCTTATTAAAAATCTCTGTAATCATAG
>JAHIZC010000028.1 GCA_018814745.1 Candidatus Omnitrophota bacterium | reverse complement strand
GTAAAGTGATGGTAGGGCTTCGAAGAATTCTTGTAAAGTTTCTGCGTAGCTCCACCGGTTTATTGAGTTGTCGAAGAGCGAAGCAGAACAATCTTCTACGCCCTTCTACATGTAAAGTGATGGTAGGGCTTCGAAGAATTCTTGTAAAGTTTCTGCGTAGCTCCACCGGTTTATTGAGTTGTCGAAGAGCGAAGCAGAACATTTAATTTTATGTGTGGGATAATCGGATATATCGGAGAACGGGAAGCACAGCCCATATTACTTAACGGGCTTAAGCGCCTGGAGTACCGCGGTTATGATTCCAGCGGCATGGCCCTGCTGATCTCTAAGAAGAATAAGATCTCTATCAGAAAGACCTCGGGTAAGATCAGCGCCCTGGAGCACCTGCTGCGTAAGAAGCCGCTCGCCGGGATGTTGGGCATTGCGCATTCCCGCTGGGCGACCCATGGCATTCCCAACCAAACTAATGCCCATCCTCACCTTGATTGTAAAGGCGAAATTGCCTTGGTACACAATGGCATAAATGAAAATTTTGAACCCTTAAAAGAAGGGCTGATCAAAGAAGGCCACGAATTTAGAAGCCAGACAGACACTGAAGTAATTATCCATCTGATCGAGAAGCTCTATAATAATACTTCGCTTGAAGAAGCGGTACGCAAAGCCCTGAAGTTACTCCGGGGTTCTTTTGCGATTGCCGTTGTTTCCACGAGAGAGCCGGATAAATTAATCGGTGCGCGCCTGGGGAGCCCTTTAATCGTCGGCCTGGGTAAGAATGAAAATTTTCTTGCCTCCGACGCACCGGCAATTTTAGAATTCACCAAGGATATATTATTTCTTGGCGAGAATGAGATGGCGATTTTGACCAAAGATAGTTGCAGGATAACTGATTTAGACGGTAAAGAGCTGAATAAGCATCCCACCCGGATCAGCTGGGATATTGAACAGGCAGAGAAGCAGGGGTATAAGCATTTTATGCTTAAAGAGATTAACGAGCAGCCCGGGATTACCGAGAATCTGGTCAATCTTTTTGTCGATAAACGCACTAATAAAATTAGTTTTAAAGAGCAGGATATCCCCGAGGAGAAACTGAAGAGTATTAAGAATATTGCTGTTGTAGCCTGCGGTACGGCTTATCACGCCGGCTTAGTAGGTAAATATATCCTGGAATCTGTATCTGCTGTGCCTACGATAGTGGATGTTTCCAGTGAATTCAGGTATCGCGATCTGCTCTTTGATCAGGATACTTTAGTTATCGCGGTGAGCCAGTCCGGAGAAACCGCGGATACTTTAGCCGGAGTAAGAGAGGCGAAGAAGCGCGGCGCAAAAGTGCTCTCTATCTGCAATGTTTTAGGTTCGACTCTGACTCGCGAATCAGACGGCGTGATTTATACCCATGCCGGACCGGAGATCGGCGTTGCTTCCACTAAGGCGTATACCGCGCAGTTAATTGATTTTTATCTGTTGGCATTTTATTTAGCCGGGGCAAGAGAAGTCCTGCCGCAGCAGAAGATTGATAAATATTTAGTAGAGTTAAGGAAGATCGCCAAGGTGCAGGAGGAGGTTTTAAAGGAGCAGGAGAAGATTGCCAAGCTTGCCCGGAGACATTCACACTTTGGTTCATTTCTCTTCTTAGGCAGAAATATTAATTATCCTTCTGCCCTCGAGGGCGCGCTAAAACTAAAAGAGATTTCTTATATACCGGCGGAAGGTTACGCAGCCGGAGAGATGAAGCACGGCCCGATTGCTTTAATCGATGAATATCGGGCAGTAGTATGTATTACTCCGGCATCCAAGGTCTATGAGAAGATGATCTCTAATATTCAGGAGATACACAGCAGGCGCGCCAATATTATTGCTATTGCAACAGAGGGGGATAGTACGATTAAAGAGCTTACTCGGGAAGTGATCTATATACCTAAGGTCAATGAATTTTTCTCGCCCCTAGTCGTTGCTTTGCCCCTGCAACTGTTAGCATATCATATTGCCCTTAAGCGCGGTTGTAATGTGGACCAGCCCCGTAATCTTGCTAAATCCGTTACTGTAGAATAATTTGTGTAAATGGGTAGAATGAAAAAAGTAAAATTTAACCACTCTACCCATGAGTATTATGTCATACGAAGAATATAATGAAAGAGCAAAAAGTTGCAAAACGATGAGCGACTTGAACGATTTGCTCAAGGATCTGGTCGGTCCAACAATGCAAAAAATGCTTGAAGCTGAAATGTCTCAGCATTTGGGATATGAAAAACATGATCCCAAAGGTATTAACTCGGGAAATTCCCGAAACGGATATTCTGAAAAATCCGTAAAAACAGTACATGGTAAAAAGTCATTGCAAGTTCCGAGAGATCGAAATGGAAGCTTTGAACCGATTGTTTTAGGCAAGTACGAAACTGTCGATAACGATATTGAGGAGCGAATAATTTCAATGTATGCGAGAGGAATGAGCACGAGAGATATTAATGCTCATATGAAAGAAATATATGGTGTTGATGTCTCTTCCGATATGGTTTCCGCAATTACGAATAAAGTACTTCCTCTAATTCAGG
>JAHIZC010000027.1 GCA_018814745.1 Candidatus Omnitrophota bacterium | reverse complement strand
GTCTTTTTTCGCCGTGTGCTACGGTTTACGGCTCTCTCCCGGAGAGGTTTACAGTATAGAGCTCCTCCGTTCGCCGTAACCCCCTGCCTGCCGGCAGGCAGGCTTGCACACATCTACCGAAAAAATCCTAATGTGCGCTCCAGCAAAACCGCAAAATCCCCTTTTGACGCATAAATTATCTGAGGAGATTTTATCTTGCTCTCCATAACAAATGAAGCTGGCGGGATTTCGAGCGAATGTCGATTTTAGCCAATGGAGCTTGAGCATTGAGCGAATCCCAAGGCCCCCGCCTTAGCGGGGGCAATTTTGGGATGGCGATGCTGTTTGAGCGATTTTTGCTAGAGCAAAAAGCGCGAGTTCAGAGCCACCGAAATGCGAAAGATCATTGGCGTATAAAAATCGACCTGAGCGAAAAAGACCGACAGATTCGTTTGTTATGAGTAGTATGCTTTAAGCACGCGGAAGCAAGACCGTGAAAGACCCTTTACTTGATAAAATCTAAAGAGCTATTTTCCCTCTTTGGCTTTAGCCTTACGCTCTTCGATGATCTTCTGGGCGATATCTTTAGGAACCTGCTGATATTTGTCAAACTCCATGGTTGCCTGCGCCCGGCCGCCGCTTAAAGAGCGGATATTTGTCACGTAGCCGAACATCTCAGATAGGGGAACCGAAGCAGATATCTGCTTAAGTTTCCCCTTAACATCTATATTCAGAATCTTCCCCCGCTTGGAACAGATATATCCGACGATACCGTTTACATTCTCTTCAGGGGCATTGACCGATAAAGACATATAAGGCTCTAGCAGCACCGGTTCGGCTTTTAAAAAGGCTTCCTTAAAACCAATACTACCGGCAATTTTAAAGGCCAGCTCAGACGAATCCACCTCATGAAATGAGCCGTCCTTGAGATCCACCTTTATATCAACTACGGGATAGCCGGCAATAACACCCTTTTGCATCGCCTCCTTAATTCCCTTTTCAACCGCAGGGATGAATGACTGCGGGATTGTTCCTCCTTTAATACTATCTATGAATTCCAGGCCTGTCTCCGGTTCAGCCGGAGCCACCTCCAATACTACATGGCCATACTGGCCTCTACATCCGGTCTGCCTGACATATTTCCCCTCCGCAGTCGCTTTAGCTAAGACCGTCTCTCTAAAAGCAACCTTAGGTTGTCCAACCACCGCTTCAACTCCGAATTCTTCTTTCAACCGGTCTACGATTATCTCAAGGTGCAGCTCACCCATACCGGTAAGAATAGTCTCGTTAGTTTCTTTGTCGGAGTTGACGGTAAAGGTAGGATCCTCCTCTGTTAAGCGCGATAAAGCCTGGCCGAGTTTGTCCTGCTCAGCCCTGCTTTTCGGAGTAATGCTCAGGGAAACTACCGGCGTAGGAAACTGTATCGCCTCTAATAAAAACGGATTATCAGTATCGCAAAGCGTATCCGCGGTTACCGTATTAGAGAGCCCGACAACCGCTACGATATCGCCGGCAAAAGCATATTCTATATTCTCTCTCTGATTGGCGTGCATCTGCACAATCCGCGAGACTCTTTCTCTTTTATTCTTTGTAGCATTCAAGACATAAGAACCGGTCCCCAGAAATCCGGAGTAGATCCTGACATAAACCAATTTTCCCATATGCGGATCAGCCTGAACCTTAAAAGCCAGTGCACTTAACGGCTGATCAGGATCTGCTTTAAGTTGGGTAGTTTTTTTAGGATCATCAGGATCAGCCGCCTCAACCGCGGATAAATCAACCGGAGCAGGCAAGTAAAGTACCACTGCATCGATTAGTTTCTGGATCCCTTTATTTTTTAAGGCTGAACCACAGAGTACAGGAACAGCTTTATTAGCGATTGTCCCCCGACGGATAACCTGGATCAATTCTTCGTTAGTCACCGAGGCCTCTGATTCCAGATATTTCTTCATCAATACCTCGTCAAGAGAGACCGCCCTCTCAAGTAGGATATGCCTATACTCCTTCGCCTTCTCCAGATACTCCTGAGGTATATCTTCTACCTGAAATGTTTTTCCCTGCGTCTCCTCCTCATATAGATAGGCCTTCATCTCTATCAGGTCGATTATTCCTTTAAAATCATTTTCACTGCCTATTGGGATCTGCAAAGGCAGGGCGTGATCAGTTAATTTCTCCTGGATATCCTTTAAGGCCGCAAAAAAATCAGCACCCGTACGGTCCATCTTGTTCACGAAAGCGATCTTCGGCACGTGGTATTTATTAGACTGATGCCAGACGGTTTCCGACTGCGGCTCTACTCCTCCCACAGCGCAAAAAACTGCCACTGCACCGTCGAGAACGCGCAGGCTGCGTTCTACCTCGACCGTAAAATCAACATGGCCGGGGGTATCGATAACGTTAATCCGATGCTCGTTCCAAAAACAAGTGGTAGCAGCCGAGGTAATCGTAATTCCCCTCTCCTGCTCCTGTTTCATCCAATCCATCATCGCTTGGCCATCATGCACCTCGCCGATCTTATGAGTGCGGCCGGTATAAAAAAGCACCCTCTCCGTCACAGTCGTCTTGCCGGCGTCGATATGCGCCATAAAACCGATATTCCTTACTTTCTCTAATTCGATCCTCGGAGGGGGATGGGATTTTTCTTTTACAGCGGGCTTTTCTGTCTGCTCTAAGACTTTTTCCAGGCCCTTTAACTCTTTAGCCTTTGCCTCAACTTCCGGAGGTATCTCTTCTTTGGGTTTTTCTGCTTCGGGTTTTTCTGCAACTGCCGGTTTCTCCTCGACGGGAACTTCTGTTTTGACTTCCTCTTTAGGGGGCTCTTCTTCTTTAGCCTCCTGCGGCAGGATAACCGGTGCTTCCTGCTCCCTTGTTTCAGGCTGACGCTTTAACTGTGTTATTTCCTCGGCAAACCTCTTTAACTTCTCCTCTTTCTCCTCAAGTTCCTTCTCTATTTGAGTATATTCCTCATTCAGCTTTTTAAAATCCTGCTTAGGAACCCACTCACTGATATTATCCTTCTTTTTAAACTGATCGATAGTCTTTAAATGTTCCTTGAGTATTTGTTCATTCCTCTCTAGCTTATGCTTCAGGGCCTCGATCTGATCAGTCTTCTCTTTAGAATCCACTTGGAATAATTCTGTCTTTTGATTGAGATCTTTTAGCTCTCTTTCTAAATTGACTTTCGCGGTGAATCCCTGCTGCAGCTCCTGCTCTCTAGAGGCAAACTTATTCTTTAGCTGCGCATTTTCTTCCTTAACCTTGCTCAGTTCCTCCTCAGCCTTCTTCACCCACTCTTGGCGCCTATGTAACTCTGCATTTAATTGCGCTTCCCTGCTACCGGCCTCCTCAAGCTGTTTCTCTAAAGTTCCATGTCCGGACTTCATCTCCTCTAAACCCTTTTCTAAAGAACCTGCCTCCTCCTCCAAGGCTTGGATCTTCTGCTCTTGAGCAAGGACTTTTTGTTTTTTGGCGTTCAGGCGGACCTTAAGCTCAGCCTTTACGCCGGCAAATGATTCTTCGAAGAATATCAGATAAATTGCGTAGGCAATCAATCCGAAAGCAAATATTGTCAGGCCTAAAATCGGTAACGTCATAATTTAACCCTGCATCGCATCAATCACGTTTTGCGATACTCCGTGCTGCTGTAGATAGGCAATATCATCGCTGCTAAGATTAAAACTTGAATTACTCAAGAGTATCTTATCAATAATCACATTTTCGTCTATGCCTTGACCGGTAAGCTCGATGATCTGCTGTATGGACATCTGATTAGGGTTAGCAACCGCAATACTGGCCACCGGCTCTTGTGTCTGTACTGCAGCCGGAGCCTGAGTTGTGGCTGGCTGCTGAGGTTCTTTCTCTATCTGGCTGCCTACAACTGCTCCGGTCACTGCTCCTGCTGCTGCTCCGATAGCTGCACCCTCTCCTCCGTGGTGACTTTGATGCCCGATAATACCGCCTGCTGCCGCACCTAATAAGCCTCCCAGTAATGCACCCTCACCTGCGCGGGTCTTGCTGCCCTGACAACCCAAGCTCATCAAGCTAAAACCTAAACATAAAGTAAATACAAATATCTTCTTCATTCCTTTCCTCCTTTTCTCAGTTTCTCCAGACGCTGCTTTATCTTCGCCTCGTAGCCTATCTCCGTCGGTTCATAGTATCTCACAGCCCGTCTGGTATATTTTTGTTTTACGAAATGTCCTTCATAATCATGCGCATATTTATAACCTTTACCATGCCCTAACTTATCAGCACCCGCATAAGTTGCATCCTTGAGATGATCCGGGACCTCCTGAGTTTTATTTTTCTCTATATCGCTTAAAGCCTTCTCGATCGCCAGATAGCTGGCATTTGATTTTGGTGCGCAGGATACATAGATTACTGCCTGGGCCAGAGGAATCCTCGCCTCAGGCATACCGACAAATTCAGAGATCTGTAAAGCGGCATTAGCTAAAACTAAAGCAAGCGGATCGGCATTGCCCACATCCTCTGCCGCCAGAATACAAACCCGACGGGCAACAAACCTCGGGTCCTCTCCGGCATAAAGCATCTTCGCCATCCAGTACAAAGCAGCATCCGGATCCGAACCACGCATCGACTTGATAAACGCCGAGGCAGTATCGTAGTGGCCATCTTCATCCCGATCATAGAGAATTGCTTTCTTCTGAATCGATTCAGCAGCAACCTCGAGATTAAAATCAACAAAACCATCCTTGGATTTCGGGGTAGTAAGTACAGCGATCTCAAGCGCGTTTATCGCCCTGCGGGCATCACCTTCGCAGGCCTTAGACAAAAATGCCAAAACCTTCTTATCTATTTTAATCTTTCTACTTCCCAGGCCCCTGGCTTTATCTTGAAGGCAGCGGTTAAGGATCGTAGTAATTTCGCTATCTTTTAAGGATTTTAGTTCGCAAACTAAAGAGCGCGAGACTAAGGGAGAGGCAATGGAAAAATATGGATTATGCACTGTTGCGCCGATGAGTATCGGATTACCGCTCTCTATGTCGGGTAAGAGCACATCCTGCTGAGCTTTATTAAAACGGTGTATTTCGTCGATAAAAAGGATGGTTTTCCGCCCGGCATTAATCAATCTCTGTTTAGCCGCAATAATAATCCGCCTTAATTCCTCGACATTGGAAGTAGTGGCATTTACTGATGCGTAATGGGCCTTGGTCCTATTGGCGATACACCAGGCCAGAGAAGTCTTGCCCGTACCCGCAGGGCCGTATAATATCAGAGAGCTTAGGCGATCTGCTTCAATTGCCCGACGCAGAAGTTTACCCTTACCTAATATATGGGGCTGGCCGACAAATTCACTCAGGGCCTGCGGCCGCATGCGCAGCGCTAGAGGCAAGTCTTTATTATTAATTTTCTTTTCTTCACCAAATAAATCTGTGGGCTGGGTAATCATTTATTAGCTGGTTATCCCTCACCTGAACGCTTGAAGATTTCTGACGAAGTCTTCTTCGCAGGCTCGGGATTATTTCCCCCAGCTGTTTCGTTTTGCTTTCGCAAAGCGAAACAAAACGGCGGGGGTCAATAAAAAAATCCCCGCATTGTGCCGTTGGAACGTTCATGTATGAACCGGTGTTCATTCATGCGGGTCCCCTCTCCAGAACGCGCTAACGTTTAGGAAGTACGGGGTCCCTTTAAAATGGTGTTGGTTCAACAATTGTTTAGTTCCTAACGGACACAGCAGGGATTTAAAAGAGCGCGATATTTGTCTTACAAAAAAAGTATATCATAAATTAACGGAGAAGTCAATCCTCTTATCTGATCGTTGCGCCGAACCGTTCGGCCAACTCCCTACATATAGCAGCGTGAGCAGGGTTAATCTCTGCCTCAGTTAAAGTCCGCTGATCAGAACGATATTCGCATGATATAGTAAAAGCCTTATATCCGCAAGGGATCTGTTTACCCTTATAAGAGTCGATTATCCTGGCACTCTTTAAGAGCGGCTTACCGATCTCTTCGATCTGCGCCAGGGCCTGTTTTATAGAAACGCTCTGCTCTAAAGTCACACTGATATCCCGGGCGATCCCGGGGAATTTAGGTAATGCTGCAAATTGCTTCTTCAGGTTGGCATGAGAAAAGATCCGGCTCAGAGAGATCTCTAAAGCAAAGATCTCCTTGTTTTTTATATCAAGCTTATTCAGGACAGTCCGGCTTAACCGGACCATTGAGCCGAGATGTTCTTTGTTGACGTAGACCGGGATCACCTCAGGATTACCTTGCTCGGTAAAATCGTAATCCTTGATTCCCAATCTGTTAAAAAATACCTCTGCTATGCCCTTTAAATGCAGTAATCCGAACTCATTCTTTATCGCACCCTGCTCAAAGAGCAATGTCTTTGAACCGCTAAAAGCAATACCTAAAACCAGCTCTTCTTTGGGCCCGGAGTTTGACGCTGAATAAGTATTGGCAATCTCAAAGATGCTCACGTAATCCTGCTTCTGGTTAAGATTGTAGGCGATACAGCGGCTGAGGCTGGGTATAAGAGCGGGCCGTAAAACCTCCTGCTCAGAACTTAAAGGGTTAAGAATCTCTATAGCCCCTTTTGCATCGGATCCAAAACTCGCCAGCAAACCCTTGTCGATCAGGCTATAGGTGATCACTTCTCTTAACCCTAGGCCGACCAGAACTCTCTTGGTGAGCGAGACTAACTCCTGCGTATTGTCTCTGCTCACCCTTGGCCTGATCGCCGGTTGAGTCGTAGGTATCAACTCAAATCCGTAGATCCTGGCGATCTCCTCAATCAGATCTACTGCTAGATTCAGGTCCGGGCGATAAGAAGGAGGTTCGACTGAGAAAATATTCTTTTTTCCGGCTTTCACCCTTAACCCTAAGTTGTGCAGGATTTTCTTCACCTGAGAAGCCGGGATATTAACACCAAGATTTTTATTGACCCGGGATAAATCTAAAACTATTGTTCTTCTCTTTGATTGCGCTACACCTAAGGCCCCTGCCACTCTACACCTGCCGCCCGCAAGCTTCTCGATTAATGCGACTGCCCGAAGCGAAGCCTGCTCTACGATCTGCGGGTCTATACCCCTCTCAAACCTATAAGATGATTCACTCTGTAAGCCTAGTTTCTGCCTGCTGCGACGTACAAGTATCGGATCAAATATCGCTGCCTCTAACAAAATCTCTACGGTGCCTCTCGCTACCTCTGTATCTCTGCCCCCCATCACTCCGGCAATCGCTACGGGTTTATCGTAATCAGCGATAATCAGGTTATCCGTATTCAATACTCTCTGCTTTTCATCTATTGTAGTAAGTTTTTCGCCGTTTTTTGCCCTGCGTACAATGATCGAGCCACCGCTTAATTGACTGCGGTCAAAAGCGTGTAAAGGCGCTCCGTATTCAAACAAAACATAATTAGTAATATCGACGATGTTATTAACGCTGCGGCAACCAACCAACTCTAATCTCTTCCTTAGCCAATCCGGCGAAGGCCCTACTTTGAGATCTTTAATTATCTTACCTGTATATAGCGGACAATCCTTCTTATTCTCAATCTTAATAATCAACTTTTGGCTATCAGCTCTCAGCTTTCGGCTGTCAGCTTTAAGCTGAAAGTTGAGAGCTGATGGCTGAAGGCTAAATTTTATTTTTTTGCCCATAATCGCCGCAACTTCTCTGGCTATCCCGAGAACACTCAGGCAATCCGGCCGATTTGAGGTGACTTCTATCTCAAAGACAACATCTCCGTCGCGCTTCTCTAAAGAAGTTACCTCTTGGCCTGCCATTGTAAGCATCTCGCTTAGCCTTTGGGCAGATACTCTAATATCTACAAAATCTTTTAACCATTTATAGGTAATCTTCACCCCGTTAGAAACCTCCGTGCAACCCCGCTAGAAAACAGTTTCTAACGGGGTTCATATTAAAACTGTTTTAAGAATCTTAAATCGTTCTCAAAGAATATCCTGATATCATTTATGCCGTACTTAAGCATGGCGATCCTTTCAACACCCATGCCAAAAGCAAAACCCGTATATTTCTTAGGGTCGTAACCTACGTGTTTAAATACGTTCGGATGGATCATGCCTGAGCCTAATATCTCAAGCCATCCCTTTTTCCCGCAAACAGAACAACCCCTGCCTTTACAAATGATACAAGAGATATCCACTTCCGCAGAGGGTTCGGTAAAGGGAAAGAAGTGCGGGCGGAATCTCATTTTAATATCCTCTCCGAAAACCGCTTTAGCAAAAACCTCTAATATGCCCTTTAAATCTGCAAAGGTGATATTTCTATCTACCATAAATCCTTCAATCTGATGGAACATAAAGGAGTGGCTGGCATCCACTGCATCCGGCCTGTAAACTCTCCCCGGGACTATTACAGCCAAAGGAGGTTTCTGTTTTTTCATCACTCTAATCTGCACCGGTGAAGTATGGCTGCGCAGAAGCAGCCTCTCTTTGCCCTTAAGATAAAAAGTATCAAATACATCCCGGGAAGGATGCTCCAGGGGAATATTCAATCCGGTAAAATTATTGTATTCGCTCTCGATTTCAGGCCCTTCAACCACAGCAAAACCCATTTTTTTAAATATGCCGCAAATCTCATTGAGGACCTGGGTTAGAGGATGCAGAGAACCCAACTCCTGGGCAATGCCCGGCATACCTATATCGTATGTCCTCTGACGCGACTCGCCGGAACCTGAGGCGATCGATCTCTGTTTCTCTGTGATCAGAGAAGAGACTTTATTTTTTAAGGCATTAACTTCCTGCCCAAACGCACCGCGTTCTTGAGGATGAAGATTGGGGATGGAGCTGGTAAGCTGTGCGATAATTCCCTTCCTGCCCAGGAACTTCAGCCTAAACGCCTCTAGAGACCTAACTGAATCTACGCTCCCTATTTCAAAGTCTACCTGCGTTTTAATAGCATCAATATCCATACCAAGAAAATTACCCCCGATAACATAATCACCAGATTTCTTTTGCCGATGATTAATTTCTCTTTGATCATCTTTCCGGAGTTGAGTTTTTTGATAGATTTGGCGTGTATATCCAGCTCTCCGCCATGCTCGAGACAAGCGCGGTTAAAAATACCCGATACTTGTATTCGGTCTCCTTTACTCTTATACTCTCCCGTAAATTCGATCTCCTTAGCTAAACTGTTATGCGCCCAGATACCAAGAGCAATCTTGCCGTCTTTAACATTAAGCCAGACAAAATCACCGCGCCTCATTATATCTCCGATAACCTCTCCTTCATAGGCTACGGTGCTACCGTCATATTCTTTGGCGTTATTTATTAACTCGGTACTGGAGACAGGCTGAGCATAGCACACAGAGGACAGAAAGCAGAGAACGGAAATCAGAAAAAACATTTTTATTATTTTCAGTCCTCTGTCCTCTGTCTTCTGTCTTCTGATTTCTGACTTCTGATTTCTGTTCATTTTACTTGCCT
>JAHIZC010000026.1 GCA_018814745.1 Candidatus Omnitrophota bacterium | reverse complement strand
TTACAGTTAACAGCTTAAGGCTGTAAACTCCTACACTGTTCACTGTACACTATTCTTCATTTACCTTTGCTGACTTTATCCTACCAAATTCTGCGCAGATATCAAATACAGCTGTCGGATCATCGGTTTTCATCTTGATTTTAAGGCTCTTAGCTACTTCCTGCTCATCCTTATAATCAACAACCTCCAGATTCTCGCCGAATTCAGAAAGAGCACTTTTTATCGTTTGTAGAGTACCGCTATAAACGTAGAGAATGAATTCCAGATTGTATTTTTGCATAAGATCTAAAGATACAATAAGTTCTTACCAATCATTTCAACATAATCACAGATATCATCCGGCCGGATGACTCTTCTTCTCTTCGATAAGAGAAAAATTCTTCATTGCCACAAAAAGTACAAAATCCGGAATCTAGTAGATTATTTTCTTTTAGCCCCGCATCTAAAAGTTGTTTTTTGTTCACCGATGCTAGATCTAAATAGTACCGATTATCTCTGTTTATTAGATCATCCCCGAAGTACTGCTTAAACTCTTCCCCTACTTGATTACAGCAATTTCTTATACAAGGACCGAAATATACATATAGATCACCGAGCCTGGTGCCAAATCTTTGCTGCATTGACTCTACAGCTTTAGCGCTAATCTGCTCTTTCGAACTACGCCAGCCTGCATGAATCATACCAATTGCAGGAGTTTTAGCGTCATATAAAAATACAGGCAGACAATCGGCAGTGAATATAGCTAAAGCTAAATTACTTCTACCGCTGATTAAGCCGTCTGTATCATCTATAGCGTCCTCAGAAGATACTGCCCCCCTTCCCCGATCGCTCTCCTTGATATATTCCACGCGGTTAGAATGTATTTGCTTTGCGCAGACTAGATCTTTATAGTCTATTCCCAACCTCTTAAGGAAACGCTTACGGTTATCTAAGGAATCTTTAGTATCCCCGTAAGATAAGGACATATTCCCATTACAGCGGTTGCTAAAAACAGAGATAATATCCGGATTATCCAGAAAGTTCGATTTAGGCATTAATCTCAATTATTTTATCTTTCGATTTATGTCCTTTAACTATACTGATTTTGTATTGTGGGATCTGCAAATAATCCGATAATGACTTGACCAGCTGCTTATTAGCTAAACCGTCATGTGCACGCTGCGTAAGGTAAACTTTAAGCATATCATTTTCTTTTTTAATCCGATTTCTGCTTGATTTTGGTGATACGCGGATCTTTAAAATCATTTCTTTGCGGCAACGCGGTAGGCATTAATATTCGATCTGCTTGCCCCGTTAGAGAAACTGTAAGTATAAAACTATGATTTCTCTAAGCGGGGTTTACTCTGGGTGGTTGATGATAATTTATCGTTAAATGTTCCTAATTTTTCCTTTGCATCGTTGTATTTATTTGCGGCTTTGGCGAGATGGCCGCCGACTAAATCAAAATCTTCCTTAAATTTCTTAAAATCTATATGCAGCCTCCCTAGATCCGATAGGATCTTGGCAACATTACGCTGAATATTCACCCCCCTTAAACCATAGAGGATCGCTTGTAAATAAGCGTAGAATGTATTAGGAGAGACAAAAATTACTTTTCTCATTTTCGAAAAATCACCCAGATCATCGTCTTGGCTAATCTGGTAATATATCGCTTCCGCAGGTATGTACATTAGAGCAAAATCAAACGTCCCCTCATCGGGCAGGATATATTTGGAAGTAACCTCTTCGATCCTGTTCTTTACATCCCGCACAAAAGAACGGTAAGCCGACTTTTTTTCATCCTCAGAACTTACTTCTTGCGTTTTTTTAAAGTTCTCTAAGGGAAATTTAGCATCTATAGCGATAAGATTTCCTCCTACGACAATCGCCGCATCCACTATATCGCCACTCTTGAACCGATACTGCAGTTTGATGTTTTCTTTTGGTAAAATATCCTCGAGTAATTTGCCCAGTAAAGTCTCCCCTATTTCCCCTCTGAACTTAGGAGCGCGCAGAAGATTCTGCAGGCTTGATATATCTTTACTGATCTCATAGATCTGTTTATGCGTTTCTTCCAGACGGCCTAAACTTTTCTGTACGTCTCCGAAAACCTTGGTTGCTGAATCCAGGCGGTCTCCGACCGTCTTATGCGTATCCTGGAGTGCATGGGTAACAGAATCCAGCTGCTGATTCACTGAATTAGCGATCTTTGTAACCAGCATAATTACTACTACTATCCCGGCCGTAAAAATTCCGATGATTAAATAGATCATATTAATGAGCCCACAACTTACGGAACACAAGTGAACGTAAGTTGTTTAGGCGAATTAACCCCCCACCACTTTTTGAAAATACGCTTGATATAAAACCGTAGGGATTACTATCCTATCCCACATCTTTTTAATAAACTCTGCGTCTGTTACAAAAAATGGTGGGAGGGTAAGTTCGGACAGATAAGTTATGTTCGCTTATGCTCCATAACTTATGT
>JAHIZC010000025.1 GCA_018814745.1 Candidatus Omnitrophota bacterium | reverse complement strand
GTGTGCGGAAAATTAAAGGTATGGTCAAAAGCCAACCGGAGATAAACGAGCCGTAGGCTAAGGCAAGACAGATAAATACTAAAAACGAGGTTCCCAGAGAATTAATCGGCAGCATCTTAGCTACGATCTGATTAACCGCAGCGAGCATTCCGATATTGCCTCCGGCATAAGAGAATTCGACGCTCTCATCCTTATGATTTGCCTTAATCCATTCTTCGGTCTTTTTGATTACTTCATTTATCGTAGCTGCCTTATGATCTCGCAGGTCTACTTTTATGTTGGCAAATTGGTAATTAGGATTGACTACGGGGTCAAAATCTCCGGGAAATCCGGTTAAGGAATATAAAAACAGGTACTCGGCTATGGTCTTATCCTGATCAGGAATACGAAATTCTCTTCTCTCTCCGGAGAACATTACCATGTTCATCCCCTTAACATATTCGACTAGAGATAATGTGCGGCCGACTCCTTTTACTTCCTGCTCTAAATAACGCTGTAAGCTGTCCATCTCCTTTAACACGCTGGTGCTTAAGAATGTGTCCTCTGATTTTCCTTCGACAAATACATAATAAGGATCCGAGGTAGCAAATTTCTCGCTGATAAATTTCTCTGCGCGGTTATAGGGGCTCCCGCTATAAAGCAAAGACGTACCCGGCCTCTTATCTCCTACGGTCAGTTTGCTTGTCTGAAGTATAGCTACAAAGGTAAGGATGAAAAAAATAGAAATCACTACCCATCGGGAAGTTTTGTTTACCGCCAGCCTTGCAAAGTAAGCCAATATCTTATTGGTAAGAGTAGTTTTCTCTTCTCTGATAATCTCAAGGCGCTTCGGCGGCTTCATAAAAGAAAGTAATGCCGGTACTAATATATTGGTGGTAAAAAAGATGCTTAATATGCCAAAGCCGATTGCAATTGCCAAGCTTCTTACCATCCCTAAAGGAACCGCAAGTAACGTAAAAGGAGCGATACCATCGGTAAATAGGCCGGTAAATGCAGGGATGAATAATGAGCGTGTAATTTTAATTGCCGCGGCTTTTGAATCTTTCTTATGCTGACTCATATATTCATAGTAGCGCTTAATAAACTGAACGGAGTGGCTTACTCCTAAAGCAAAGACTAAAAATGGCGCAAGGATTATCGAAGGGGTGAGTTTATACCCAAAAAGTGCGATCAAGCCTAGGCCCCAAATTGTGGACATCGTCGCAGAAATCAAAGGCAGCAGTATACCGCGCTTAGACTTAAAGGCATTATATAAAGCAAAAGACATAGCTAATAAAGTAATTGGGAAGAGCAGAAGCATACGCGGAAGGTAATAATCCAGCCAACCCTGTAAAACCGGCTGGCCCGATAAATAAATTTTATGATTCTTATCTTCGAACTGCTTCTTTAATCCATTCAGTAATTTAAATATCGTCCTTGCCGAGACCTCTGATTCAAAATCCGCCTGGATCAGTGCGGCTTTAAAATCATTAGAGACCAGACTGCCGTAAACAAGAGGATTACGTATTATTTTATTCTGAAGCTCAGCTATCTCTATCGGTGACTTCGGAGGAAAATCCATTAATCTTTCGCTGGAGAATCCTTCTTCATTAGCCTCAACATTTTTAATTTTCCGGGCGGATAAAGAAACCACCCTCCCTGCATTTATCCCCTCAGTTAAATAGAGCTCATTGGTTATCTGCCAGATTTTATCCAGCGTTATAGAATTAAGAATAGTGCCGTCTTTGGCCTCGATAGCAATCGATACCTGATTTAAACCGCCAAAGACTTTATTCAGTCTGTTTTGGATCTTTAAGTAGGGGTGCTTTAATGGGTAGAAATCTCCGAGGTTAGTCTGAAAGGAAAGATTCTTTAACTGATAGCCGAAAAATAAACTGATAATCAGACAAAGACTTAAAAAGCCGAATCTATACCTGATTAAACCGTGACTAAACCAATTAATAAATCTTCTCATTTGCTAACCGATTCTTTCCTGAGGCTTTCCTTATCGATTTTACCGGCGTTGTTCTTGGGAAGAAACTGCCTAAATTCAAAATAGTGAGGGATTTTAAAATGTGCTAAATGCTCCCGGCAAAAATATCGCAGGCCATTCTCATCAAGCTTGCTTCCCTCTTTTAAAACCACAAATGCCTTAGGAACCTCTCCTCTCATTTTATCCTCTACTCCAACTACTCCTACTTCTGCGACTTCCGGGTGTTTATGGATTGCACTCTCTACCTCAGGTTCAAAGACAATTTCACCTGCGACCTTGATCATCTCTTTTTTTCTTCCGACGATGTAAAGAAAACCTTCTGCGTCAATTTTACCTAAATCTCCGGTGTGAAACCAGCCGTTGCCTGTAGTCTCTGCAGTGGTCTCAGGATCCTTATAATAACCTTCGGTTACTACCCAACTGCGAACTACAAGTTCTCCCACTTGCCCAGACGGAAGCTCTTTATTATCGCTATCGAATATCTTCGCCTCGATCCAGGGAACAGGAACGCCTATACTTTCTACCTTTTTTGATCCCCTGGGCAAGACTATTGAAGGCCCTTGAGTTTCCGTCATGCCCCAGCCGTTAATTAAATCTGCTTTAGGGCAATACTTATGAAAACGCCTTAATTGGTCAGGGGAACTTGGCGCACCAAAGCTAACCACCCACTTAAGATTAGATAAATCATAGGTCTCAAATTCTTTTAACTGCAAGATCGCATAATACATCGAGGGGACTAACC
>JAHIZC010000024.1 GCA_018814745.1 Candidatus Omnitrophota bacterium | reverse complement strand
GATAAACGCAAATACAACGCAGATTCCCGCAGATAAAATATCTGCGATTATCCGAGTGCAATCTGCGAAAATCTGCGTTAATATATGCTTGATTTATTAGACTAAACAGGAGGTTAAAATGTTAAGAAGTTTGAGCGCAGGCGAATCACACGGAAAAGCAATGATTACGATTTTAGAAGGATTGCCGGCAGGGTTAAAGCTAGATCTTTTCCGGATAAATAAGGAATTAAAACGCCGACAATCAGGATTTGGCCGTGGCAAACGTATGCAGATCGAAAAGGATAAAGCCGAAATAATCTCCGGAGTAAAAGCCGGAGTTACTTTAGGCAGTCCGATTGGTTTATCTATCAGAAACAAAGATTTCAGCATTGAAAGATTAAAGAAGGTTATCTGCCCCCGGCCGGGACATGCGGATTTGGCAGGGCTGATGAAGTACGGATTTAGTGATATCAGGTCTGTTTTAGAGCGCGCTTCTGCCAGGAGTACGGTTTCGACTGTGGCAATCGGTGCAATTTGTAAGATTTTTCTAGAGAAGTTCAATATCAGGATCTCAAGTAAAGTATTATGCATCGGCGGAGAAACTTCTCAGAAGGCGATGAGAAGGCAGATTATCCAGGCAGTTAAAGCTAAGGATACTGTAGGTGGAGTCTTTGAGGTTGTGGCTAAAGGAGTACCTGTGGGGTTAGGTAGCTATGTACAACCGGACAGGCGGTTAGATGCTAGGCTCGCCGGTAATATAATGTCGATACCCGGGATTAAGGCTGTTGAGATTGGCCTGGGTTGCGGTTATGGCGTTAGTTTCGGTTCAGAAGTTCATGATCAGATCTGTTACAGCAAGAATAAGGGGTATTGCCGTAAAACGAATAATGCCGGAGGTATTGAAGGCGGAATTTCTAACGGTGAGAATATTATTCTGCGCGCCTGCATGAAACCAATATGTACTTTGATCAGCCCTCTGGATTCGGTGAATATAAATACTAAAAAGTTAGCCAAGGCAGCAATTGAGCGTTCGGATACATGTGTAGTGGAAGCCGCTGGTGTGATTGGAGAATCAGCAACTGCTTATATACTGGCTGATGCCTTCTTAGAAAAATTCGGAAGTGATTCTCTGCAGGATATAAAAGAGAGCTATAGGATTTATCTAAAAAGAATCAGTTAGAAAGTCTTGCCTCTTTCGTCTATTAGGTTAGAAGGAGGTGATTGATATGATCTCTGAATTAAAGGTAGTGCGGCTGCATCGTTTGGACAATAACTCTAAGACAAAGGCCTTTGCTGATATTGCTATCGGTGATTATATAGTCAAGGGCTTGACTGTCCGGGAGGGCAAGGAGGGATTGTTTTTGGGTATGCCGCAGGATAAAGGAAAGGATGGTAAATGGTATAATTCCTTTTATCCTGTAACCCCGGAAGCTAAAGACGAACTTCTTGGAGTAGTCCTCACCGCCTACCAATCCGAATAACAATAGGGACGTCTTCTAACCCAAAGCAGAAGCGTCTTCTAACCCAAAGCAGAGGCGTCCTTAGAGCTGAAGCTAAGGGTGCCCCCCCCCTCAAGAGGGGGCACCCCTGCCTTGCCGGTAGGCAGGCTTCCGAACAGCTCCAAAGACGCTTCCCGATTGGGTCTAAAGACGGCCCTAAGAGGGAAGAGAAATGGGAAATATTTATTTAGTAGGTTTTATGGGTACGGGTAAGAGTGCAGTAGGCCGTGGGCTTGCCAAAATTAAGCAATGGCGATTTGTTGACCTGGATGAGTTGATTGAGCTAAGAGAAAAAAAGCCTATTTCCGATATTTTTGCTAAAGATGGAGAGCCGCACTTTCGAGGTTTAGAAAAGAGAGTTTTAAAAGAAGTAGCAGCTAGCAAAAACCTGGTAATTGCCTGCGGCGGAGGTATTGTGATAGATAAAGATAATATAAAGATTATGAAAGATAATGGGGTGGTAATCTGCTTAAATGCCTCAGCTGAAGTGATATTAGAAAGGACATCAGGACATATTCACCGGCCCCTATTAAATGTAGCCGATCCTAAAAAGCAGATAGAATCCTTGCTTAAATCCAGAGCTGCGTATTATGCCCAGGCAGATAAATCCATTGAAACATCAAAACTCTCCGTAAAAGAAATTATAAACAAGATCTCTAAATTCCTCGATCAGCGAAAACCTCAGCCCCAAACCAAAAGATGACGCGCTTTGAAGCCTTGGTTAGTCTAAATCTAGTTGGCGAAATAGGAAGCGCCCGCCTTAAGAAACTGCTTGATTACTTTGGTAAACCGGAAAATATTCTTAAGGCCCCGAGGAGACAACTGATTGCTGTCTCTGGGATCGCAGAGGAGATCGCCGGCAGGATTAAGGGTTTTAAAAAAGAAGAACTAGACAGAGAGTTTAAGCTGGCTAAGGAGCAAAATATTAAGATTATTACATCTGAAGATAGAGATTATCCCGAGAACCTTAAAAATATCCCTGATCCTCCGGTTGTACTGTATCTTAAAGGCAATCTGCATCAGGCCGATAATTTTAGTATCGGCATTGTAGGCAGCCGTAGAGCTTCAATCTATGGTTTAAAGTGCGCACAAAGTTTTGCAGTTGATTTAGCAAGTTATGGTTTTACGATTATCTCCGGAATGGCACGCGGTATAGATACATATGCGCATAGGGGAGCTTTAAAAACAGGCAGCAGGACTATAGCAGTGATGGGAAGCGGATTTAATCGGATTTATCCTCCGGAAAACAGAGGGTTAGCAGAAGCGATTGCAAAAAGCGGTGTAGTGATTTCAGAATTTCCCATGAACATGGAACCTTTTAGGCATAATTTTCCCAGGCGTAACCGTATTATCAGCGGTTTGAGTCTGGGTGTTTTAGTGGTTGAAGCAGCGAGAAATAGCGGGGCACTGATTACCGCTGATTGCGCATTAGAGCAAGGCAGGGATGTTTTTGCTTTACCGGGTAAAGTTGATTCAGATAATTCCTCCGGCACTAATAGTTTGATACAACAGGGTGCAAAACTTGTGTCTTGCGCAGATGATATAAGGGAAGAATTCGATATGCCCCTGATGAACAGGCACAAAGTAATAAAGGGGGATAAAAATCTTGATCTTAGCGATCAAGATGAGCATAGATTGTATGATTTGATTTTATCGAATCCGCAAGAGATCGATGGGTTGGTTGAACAAACAAATATTGAAGTTGGGAGATTATCTGCTATACTTTTAAGGTTGCAATTGAAGAGGCTGATTAAGGCTTTACCGGGTAGAAAGTTTGCAGGAGTTTAAATGAAAACTAAAAATTTAGTTATAGTTGAATCACCGACCAAGGCAAAGACGATCGGAAGGATTTTGGGCCGCGAGTTTACCGTTACCTCTTCCATGGGGCATCTGATCGACCTGCCGAAAAAAAAATTGGGCGTGGATATTGAGAACGGTTTTATTCCGGATTATGTGGTTATTGCCGGAAGAAAAAAGATTGTCACTGAGCTGAAAAAGAAATCTAAAGATACAGAGAATATCTATATAGCCACTGATCCCGACCGTGAAGGAGAGGCAATCGGCTGGCAGATAAAAGAGAGGGTTTTTAAGAAAAAGAAAGTTTTAAGGGTAGTCTTTCATGAGAT
>JAHIZC010000246.1 GCA_018814745.1 Candidatus Omnitrophota bacterium | reverse complement strand
GAGCCTGCGGTAATTAAGGCTTGAAAAGGCAAGAAAGAAAATAAGGCAGATGCCAAGCCAGATCACCTGACGCTTACTTACTGCCTGCCAGTCAGCTATATCTTTTTGATATGTGCCGCTGTAGATAGAAAGTATACCGATAATTGATATCAGTAAAGAAAGCATAAGGATCTTTAAAAAAACGCTTTTCAAAATATACTCTCCTTTATCATTTCTACGATAATGCTTCTTGCTAACAAACTGGAGTAGTAACCAGCGCCCGAGCGCTCGAGAAAAACGCAGATAACGTAACTGGGTTTCTTGTAAGGAAAGAACCCGAAAAACCATCCGTGAGCTTCACCCGGAGGAGCCTGTGCGGTGCCGGTCTTGCCGGCAATTTCAACGCCTGAATCAGATAAGACAAAACCTGTACCCTGAGGGTCAGATATAGCCCTGCGCATTCCTCTGTTTATCAATTCAAGCGAATCCGTGTTAATCCCTGTTTTTATTCTCTTACGCCGGTAACTCGCGATATCTTTTCCATCAACGGACTCGGTAATGTAAGGGCTCACCAGGTAGCCGCCGTTGGCAAAAACAGCCAGTAGAGAAGCCATCTGTAAAGGCGTAACCATTACTTCTGCCTGACCGATGCTTAGATTAGCCGTATCCCCGTCATACCATTTTTTAAACTTATAGATTTTCTTCCATATCGGAGAAGGAATGAAACCAGAAATTTCATAAGGCAGGTCAATCCCGGTAACCTTTGCTAATCCGAATTTAAGGGCATAATCATGGATTGTCTGGGGTTGGGTCAATATACCTACACGATAGAAGAAGACGTTACAGGAATGAGCTATAGCATCAAGTAAATTTTCTTCATGATGCGTATCCCAACAGCCGAATTTCTGCCTGCCGATATAAATGCTCCCCTGGCAATTGTAACTTGTGTTTAGATTTATTTTTCCTGTCTCCAGAGCCGCGGTTGCTACTATAAGCTTAAACAATGAACCTGCCGGATAAGCCGCGCTTATTGCCCGGTTTAAGAGAGGAGCCTGCTGATCATTAAAAAGCTCTCTTATTAAAAGCTGCTGCCTGTTGGTAAAAACCTCCGCATTAAACCCGGGTGAGCTTGCCATAGCTTTAATTGCTCCGCTGTGCGGATCCATGATAATCACGCTACCCTTATGTGTTTCCAAAAACTGCTCTACGATTTTCTGGATCCTTAGATCAATGGTAAGCCTAAGATCCTTGCCGTTCTTAGGCGGCCTGAACCCCAACAACCGGACATACCTGCCCACATTATCTACAACAACAGATGAACCTCCCTCCTCCTGACGCAGATAATAATCATATTTTTCCTCCACCCCCCCGAATCCGACCAGGTCTTTGGTCATATAGCCGTATTCAGCCAGCTTTGTCAGCCGCCAACGGTCTATTTCTCCTATATAACCTAAAAGGTGACAAGCCAGGTTACCATAAGGATAATCTCTTTTGGGACAAGGCTGGATTATGATTGCCGGTATGGAATTTTTTAATTCCTCAAGCGCAATGGCTTCTTTTATGCTTATGTTCTCGGCAAACGTTAGCGGAAAAGTTGAAAACCTGTGCTTGTTGAATAGCGATATTAAAACCTTTGTCTCAATGCCTAAAATCCTGGCGATCTCGCCGAGCATTTTCTCAGGTTCTTTTAACTGGCGGGGCAGGATGACCAAGTCATAAAAAAGCCTGTTGTCGACAATAACCTCCCCGTTGCAATCAAGGATCTTTCCCCTTGCACCGGCTCTGGGCAAGAGACGGATGGTGTTTCTATCACTCAGTACCCTGTATTTAGCTCCCTGAATTATCTGCAGTTTAAATAGGCCAAGGAGTAGCAGTAAAAACATCAGAGATATTATCAGCTGAAAAAATTTATTTTTTTCCATCCTGAATTAAAAAATCTGCCACTTGAATAAAGAGAATTTTCGAAGCAACTTCTGCACGAGAGGAAAAATCAAGGTAGTATAAAAGGTTGCAATAAAGAGGATGCGCGTATAATGGCCGATTGTGACCGGTTTCCCTAAATAGATCATTATCAAGCCTGTAAGCAGATTGTGTAAAAAGGAAATAATGGCTATCAACACAAGAGGAACTATTTCATTCTCCAGCGATATTTTTTTTTCGGTTTCAAAAATCAACCATGACCATAGCGCAAAAAGGGCGGTGTTTACCCCGAAACCTTGGACAATAAAAGTATCTTTCAGAATTCCGGCAAAGACACTTAAACCTAAGGCCCACTTAAAAGGCAACAACGTGCTGATAACGACTACACAGACTAAAAGCAGATCAGGCTTTACGTTAAAGAGCATGAAATGATTGAGAAAAGTAGCCTGAAAAAAAGCGGCGATAAAAATACTCAAGACAAGTATAAAAATTTTCATGAGATCACAATCAGCACTTCTTCTATGCCCCAAAGATTAACCGCGGGCTTAATCAGCGCATAATAGCTTAACCCGGAAAATTCCTTGCCCACGGCTATTACGCTGCCG
>JAHIZC010000023.1 GCA_018814745.1 Candidatus Omnitrophota bacterium | reverse complement strand
ATCTTCAATATCTGCTTTTTTTTCTACTACAGCGGCAGTGAACTGCTTAGCTGCATCTACTATCTCCTGCCTGGCTCCGTAGTTTAAAGCCAAGACCATGGTCATCGCAGTATTATCCCCTGTCTTCTTCTCTGCGTCGTTAAGTTTTTTAAGGACCAGCTTTGGCAGTGGATCCTTTCTTCCGATGGTCTTAAATTTTATATTATTATTATTCAGTTTTTCAATCTCTTGATCTATGTATCTGCCTAAAAAACGCATCAGTACGTTAATCTCACTCCTAGGCCTATTCCAGTTCTCCGTGGAAAATGCGAAAAATGTCACTACCTTCACTCCTAACTCTAAACAAGACTTGACTATATCCCTGACCCTTTCAATACCCTCGCGATGGCCGGCAGTCCGGGGTAAGTGCCTCGCCCTTGCCCAGCGTCCGTTGCCATCCATAATGATCGCTATATGTTTGGGAATATCATTCTTATTAATCATCTCTATAATATTATTCAATAAAAAAGGGGATCGCCATCCCCTTTTTCAAGTAAAACTTAAGTAGTTTTACCTCCCCTTTATATCATCTTATCTCTCGGTTACTAGTGCGTCTTTGAGATCTTCTTCCAGGGTTTCTTTTAATTTAATTTCCTTTTTGATCTCATCCTGAAGGATCGTATTTACGCCCTGCGATTTTGAAAGAGTAGCCTCTGCTTGCTTACGGGCGAGCTGCTCAACTTCTAGTTCCTTCTCTAGCCTCTTCAGATTAACATTGAGCATGTTTGTTTCCTGTAAAAACTTATTCATCTTCTCTTCCAAATCTATACGCACAGCCATCTCTTTTTCGCGGGCGGCTCTTTGACGATAAGCATTATTACAGGAGCTGATCATGCCGATAGAAAGTATGCTAGACAATATCACTAGAATTAAAATCATTCTATTCTTCAGGCTTTCTTCCATCTCTTACTTAATCACCTCTTCGCCTAAGGTGCTGGATTTTGTAAGTTCAGGCAGAATTACGATCTCAACCCTTCGGTTGATCTGCCGTCCTTCCTTTGTATCATTATAAGAAACTGGCTGGTATTCTCCGTAACCGATTGCTGAAAGCCTGGCCGGTAAAATTCCTTCCTGCTTTACCATATGGTCTAAGACGCTTAAGGCGCGCTCAGTAGACAATCTCCAGTTAGTCTTCCAGGGGGAATGTTGAATCGGTTGATTATCAGTGTGGCCTTCTATGCCTACCCGGTTATTCGGTACCTCTTCTTTTAAAACATCTGCGACCTTGCCTAGGATCGAATATCCTTCACTCCTTATCTTTGCTTTACCGGAATCAAAGAGTAAGTCGCCAACCACAGTAACCACCAAGCCCTTCTCCATCATATCCAGGCTTACTTGCTTATTCTCTATTTCATCTGCCAGAGAAAGCTGAAGTTGTCTCTTGGTGCGCTCTAATTCTGATAACTGCTGTGATAGCTCCTTGATCTTCATTGCGTCGGAACGCTTGCCCTTTTGGAATATAAAGGTGCATCCCGCAGCGGAAAAACCAAATAATACTACTAAAACAACCTTAATCACTCTACTTCTCATAAATTATACCTCCTCTTTTAGGATTTTCTTTTGGTGGGTGTATAAATATAACATAAACCGGGAATTTAGTCAAGTTGTTTTATAGCCAAATCTTTATCTTAAAATAGTCTCTTCCCGGGCAGATCCAACTGATACCATGGTGATTTTAGAACAAAGTATATCCTCCAGCCTATTCAGATAGGCCTTTGCATTAGGGTGTAAATTTCTGTAACGCTTTGAGTTTCCTATAGTTTTATTCCAGCCGGAAACTTCTTTATATACAGGCTTTACCCCTTCCAATACCTCAAGGTCATGAGGAAATTCTTTAAATACTTTTCCTTTGTATTTATAAGCGCTGCAGAACTTGATAGTCTTTAACCCTTCTAAAATGTCCATTTTCATTATCGCAAGTTCCGAGATACCGTTTAAAATCACAGCCTCTTTTACCATCACACAGTCAAGCCATCCGCACCTGCGCGGCCTCCCGGTAGTAGCTCCGAATTCATTACCTTTATTACGCATAAATTTACCAAAAGCTGAAGAAAACTCTGTAGGAAAAGGCCCTTCGCCTACCCTAGTGGTATAAGCCTTAGCCACTCCGATAACTTTATTTATTTTAGTAGGAGGAATACCGCTTCCGATACAGGCACCACCGCTAAAAGCCGAAGAAGAAGTGACAAAAGGATAGGTCCCGAAATCAATGTCAAGAAAGGTCCCCTGCGCTCCTTCAAGAAGAATATCTTTCTTATGCTTAATCGCCTGATTTAACAAAATAGATGTATTACAGATATATTTTGAAAATAATCTTCCATAATTCAGGTATTCTTTATAAATGCTCTTAAAATCATACCCGGGGTGATTATAAACTTTTTTGAATATTTCATTCTTCTCCCTCAGGTTATCCTTTAATTTATCACGAAATATAGAAGGGTTTAAAAGATCAACCATCCTGATGCCGCAACGGATGATCTTATCTGCATAACAGGGGCCGATACCCCGGCCGGTAGTCCCTATTTTATTGGTTCTTTTTTTCTCACGCAGCTTATCAAGGATCTTATGATACGGTAATATCACATGGGCAAGCGAAGAAATTCTTAAGCGCTTACCGATATTAATCCCTTTAGATGATAACTCTTCTACCTCACATAAAAGCACAGCGGGATCAACCACAACGCCGTTACCAATACAACAGATCTTTCCTTTATGTAGAATCCCCGAGGGAATCAGATGGAATATATATTCCTTATTCCCGGTTACAACGGTATGGCCGGCATTGCTTCCTCCCTGGTAGCGAACAATATAATCCACCTTCTGAGAAAGAATATCGATTATCTTCCCCTTACCTTCATCTCCCCATTGTGTGCCTACTATTATGACATTCATTATTACAATTAGGTTCTAGGTTCTAGGTTTGTGCTAACACCTAAAACCTAACACCTAGCACCTAACTACGGTGTCATCGAGAATATCTTCTCGGCAAAATCCGGATACTTGGCAATAAATTTTAACTCATCATCTACTAGCGGCTTCTGATTATGGACGTTGCCATATCTGACTAACTCTAAGATCCTAGCAGCCTCAAGGTCATCATGAAAACGGATCTCTAATTTTTCATAAACATTCCGAAAGCCTTTTATCCCGGAATACTCCCCGGCGGTGATTTTGCGGCCGGTATCGATCACCTCCAGCTCCCCTCTGCCTAACTCCTCATAATCATAAAGCTCATAGTTTCTCCTGTCTTTCAAAGCGCCGTCGGCGTGTATTCCCGACTCATGCGCAAAGGCATTTGCTCCGATTCCCGGTTGATTGATCGGAATTGGCACACCAAAAGCATAGGAGGCATACTTACAGATCCTCCAGGACTTGCGTAAATTTATCCGCTCATCGAGCGAATAATTACGCATACCGCTCCCATATTTAATCGCTAAGATCACTGAAACTAAATCCGCGTTGCCTGCCCTCTCACCCATACCGTTTATACAGGTATTAATATAGGTATCGCACCCTGCATCGCAGGCAGCCTTGGCACCGGCTAGAGAATTAGCTACTACTAAACCTAAATCATTATGACAGTGGATCTCTATCGGGATCTTAACCGCCTTGAGCAACTGTCTCACTCTTTCATAAATAGTAAAAGGTGTATCATAGCCTAAAGTATCGCAATACCTCAGTCTATGCGCACCTGCCTTTTTCGCTGCCTGGGTAAACTCAATCAAATAATCCATCCTGGTGCGCGAGGCATCCTCGGCATTTACTCCGATAGACTTTGCCCCTGACTTAAACGCATCCCCGACAGCTTGGGTCATCTCTTTTATTACTGACTTATGGTCAAGTTTACCTTTAAATTTATTTACGATCATCTGATCAGAGGTCGAGATAGATAAATTCAGGTGTTTTAATCCCGGGGCTAATTTAAAAGCGGCCTTCACGTCTCCTTTAGTAGCCCTTACCCATCCCCCTAGTCTCAAATCAGCGATCACGCCCTTCTTCGCCAATTCTAGATTAGCATTAAGATAACTTGTCTCATGGCGCGTAACCGGAAAACCGAATTCCGACTGGAATATACCCATATCATTCAAGTACATATTAATCATTGTCTTTTCTAGCTTGGAAAGGCAGATACGCGAAGTCTGCACCCCATCGCGGTTAGTCACGTCAATTATACGAATCTTTGGTTTTGCTTTCATATTTTTACTCCTTGATTATTTTTCGTAACTCCTCTATTGAAGGTACACCTTTTGAGCCAAATATCAAGTAATTATTCACTAAATACGTAGGGCCGAACATTACTTCCAGCTCCTGATTAAGAGTGATATTTTGCCTTAAAAGTGCTGCTCCTTCGTCGCCCCTCGCACAAGTCTTGACTTTATCCAAATCAAATTCCGTTGCACAACCATCCCACCAAGAGCTATTGAAATTATCTGCCCTGCAGGAAATATAGCTCCAGAAATTCTGCGGGTAATATTTTTGAATGCAGAGTGCGCGTAAATAGTCTTCGACCTCAAGCGAGCCGTTAGCTGCTTGAAAAATACCATCTTCTTCACCGGCTAAAAAATGAATTTCAGGCGTAAATTCTTCAACTAGCTTTAATAACCCCGCCGAATTTTTATTATGTAAACTCATAAATAAATCTAATTTTCCTTCTGACTTTTTTCTATTAAGAAAATAACTCACGCCGACAAATCTAGGTTCAAGCATATAATATTTATCGACTTTTCGCAAGTCTTTCTTAATATTTTCGAAAATTTCCTCTTTCTCCACCTCTTCTCCTAAAAAATAGGCCGGTAAACCGGTAAGAGAGAATTTATTAATCAGGCTCTCCGCTTTTTTCCCGGGATAATATAAATATGAAACATCCAAGCCGGGGAAACTCCTCTTTAAGAAATTAACCACATTTTCCGTATTACAAATAGGACACTCCTTGGGAGTAACCACCAAAAGACTTACTTTATTTGCCTTGGCAAATTCACAAATTGAGTCTAAATTACCGGCACTTTTACATATTCCTATGAAACCTTCTCTCTTACAGTTGTTATCTGAAAAACAATCAGGTATGATAGAGAGCATCTCCGGGTCATCCTTGATTTTATCTGAAAGCCGCAACTCTTCTATTTCATAACCTGCTAATTCGCCATCCTTTATTGTCAATTCTGCCTTCCCTAACTTACGCCCCTGCCAATTCGGGTATAGAACCAGAGTATCTGCGACTTTTTTATAAGGCTCTTTGCCTGCGTGCCCATGCCCATTGCCTTCTATAAGAATATCTATGCCTCTAGACATCTTTATCAGGTCTAAGTTCAGGTTTGACTGAAGAGTACTTAAAACTATGATAAAATCTACGCCCTCTTCTCTTAACCTGGCTTCTGCCTCTAAAGCAGATTTAACCGGCTCAACAATCTCAAGCTTCGTTAATTTACTCTGCACGGAGAAGGGAGTTACTCCAATGATACCGAATGTAATACCTGCGGCCTCTATTATGGTATAAGGCAAAACATGATCGGATTTTAAATTAGAGGATAAAAATTTGATCTTTGCTTTACTGATACTGCTCTCAAAGAATTCTTCTCCTAGATTAAACTCCGCCTCACTCACTCCCGCTGCATCATATCCGATTAATTCCATTGCCTTAAGGTTTACTAAAGCCCTCCTGCTGTCAAGTTCGGAATTCTGGGTATAATCATCAAAGGTTCCGCCGGCAAAAAAATTACCTGAATCAAGAATCAGGCTTTCAGGATATTTTTTCTTCAGGCTCTTTATCAGAGTAGCCCTTCTTGCAACACCTCCGTCTGGTTCAATCGGGCAGGAACAGGGATAAATCATCCCGTGAGTCTCTCCGCTATAGAGAATTGTTATTTTCTCGGCATCTGCGCTTGATAAGGTTAATAGCACAAGGGATATAGCGAATAACGTATAATATATAGTATTTTTTTTCATCATAGTTTTATTATCGTAACGTTTAAGATATTCTCCAATTTCTTTATCTTATCCAGTACATCTTGGGATACAGGGCTATCTATGTTTAAAACACTGATAGAAGTCCCGCCCGGCTTATCGCGGCCAAAGGTCATAGCAGCGATATTAATATTGTGTTTACCCAAAAGTGTACCTAAATTGCCGATGATCCCAGGCTTATCGCGATTCTGGATGAAGATCATCTCGCCAAGCGGAGCCAGCTCTACATAATATTTATCTACCTTGACGATCCTCGGCTGTTTGTTGGAGGAGAGGGTACCTGAGATTTTCCTTGTTTCCTGATCTGTCGTTATCTCCAATTGAATCAAAGTTACGAATTCTTCCTCACGGGAAGACTTACTTTCATTAATCTTAATCCCTCTCTCTTTGGCTAAGCTAACGGCATTAATATAATTTACTGTCTCCTGTAATATCGGTGTGAGCATACCTTTAACCAAAGCCAAGGTCAGAGGTGTTAAATCATGCTTGATAATATCCCCGCTATAGGTGATATTTAACCCGCTGAGCCTGCCTTTAATTAGCCGACTGCTAAACAATCCCAGTCTTTCAGCCAGGTTTATATAAGGCTCTAGGATCGTAGAGACCTCAGGTTCTAAACAAGGATAATTCGCGGCATTGCGTATACCCTTACCTAAAAGCGCATCGCGCACGACCTGCACAACTTCAATCGCTACGTTTTCCTGGGCTTCCTCGGTAGACGCACCCAGATGAGGCGTAGTAATCAGATTATCCAATTTTAACAATTCACTATCAGGAGCAAGGGGTTCTTTTTCAAAGACATCTATCGCTGCTCCGGAAACTTTCCCATCCTTTACTGCCTTAACCAACGCTGCCTCATCGACAATGCCGCCGCGTGCACAGTTGATTATCTTGACTCCGTCCTTCATCATCTTAAATTGTTTATCCGAGATCATATGTTTTGTCTCATCGGTCAAAGGCGTATGCACAGTGATATAATCGGATTTCTCAAATAATTTTTTTAACTCTACTATTTCTACACCTAGATTTTTTGCTACTTCCATTGATAAAAATGGATCATATGCCAAGATCTTCATCCCGAATGATAATGCCCTCTTTGCAACCTCTGAACCGATCCTCCCCAGACCAACGATACCTAATGACTTATTATAAATTTCCGCTCCCATAAACTTAGAGCGCTTCCACTCCCCTGATTTCAGGGAGGCAGCAGCCTGAGGGATATTGCGCGAAAGTGCTAAGATCATGCTCATCGTATGCTCAGCAGTAGAAATCGTGTTTCCTGCCGGAGTATTCATCACAATTATTCCTTTTTGCGTGGCTGCCTCTAAATCAACATTATCTAAACCTACTCCTGCCCGGCCGATTACTTTTAAATTCTTAGCTGCCTCAATTACATCCTTGGTTACCTTGGTTGCACTCCTTACGATCAACGCATCATAATCTTTGATTATGCCTTTTAATTCTTCTGGCTTCATTCCGGTTTTAACATCAACCTTGAACCTCTTAACCTGATTAAGGATCTTAAGTCCTTTCTCAGATAAAGGATCGCTAACTAATATTTTTATCATCGTTACTCCTTATTTTTAAAGATTATAAATTTGGTT
>JAHIZC010000022.1 GCA_018814745.1 Candidatus Omnitrophota bacterium | reverse complement strand
CATGCGTGTCTGCCATTCCACCACCCGCGCGTTACAACTAATCCTATCAACTTGTAGTTAGGTTAAGGTTAGGAAGTTAGTCCGGCATCCTTACCCTAACCCAACAACCATATTGCTTACTGCTCACTCCAAGAGATAAGCTTTCCTGTCGGAGGATGCATAATTATCGAATAACGCACTCCATCCTTACCTTTTATCTGCGGAATAATGCTCAGCCTGATATACTCTGATTTAACGTCAAGGGTATTCGCCAAAGATATCAAATCCTGTTGTTGCCTTGTACTTAAGTTGACAAATTTTTGCAACTCTGAGGCAATCGTTGAGGGGCTAGTAAATGCTCCGTCATCTATCGTTCCCTCCTCGCCATCTCCGCCTTCATACTCCTTACGGAAGCGAAAAATCTTTTCAATCAAATCATCATCCAGGCCTAAGGCAGAGAGCACTTCTTTGGATACGCTATTTATATTAATTTTACCTGTTCCGTAAACTGTAATCAAGTCTTTAAATTGTATGAATTGCTCTTTGTCTATATCTTCAATCAATAGCAGCTCTTCTTTTCTTTTAAAAGGCCGCTTACCGGATTCGACTATTTTCTTCGCTAAATCCTCATCCAGCCCGGGCAGCTGCTCAAGAATCCGGCTAGAGGCTAAATTAAGATTTATTAATGCGCTTTCATCGATAAATATCTCTTCCCCATCAATAATCTTCTTTTGCGCAAAATAATATTTATAGCTGACGTCATTGCATAATTGCTCCTCCTTCTCGCCGGTGATCTCCTTGAGAGAATCATAGTCAGAAGCCAGGCCTGTCCTTCTTTCAAAAAGAACACGCTGATAAGCGGCTCTTGCTACAGGCAAAGAGATAGTAGAGCGCATAAAGAAATTCGTAAACTTTATCTGCTGAAAAATAAACTGCGCCAAAGCCAAACCCAGGATAGCCAAAACCCCCAGGGCCCAAAGGCTGACGATAAGGATGCTCCCTTTCTTAGGACGTAGGAATAAATATAGTTTGCGCATAGTTCTTTTTATCCTTCGTGGTGATCTCAAGTTTAATCGCTATAGGCAGGCCGCTATTCTCTTTTACCCACTCTTCCTTCCAAAGATAACTTTCTTCCTCTATATCAAAATAAAAATAAGAAAAATTCAATTCATCTATCCCTGATAAATAAGAGACAAGATCCGCCCTTAATTCCTCCCCCTCCTTTAACTCCAAAATATCCGGCAAGTTATCAACACCGCGTAAGAGCGCTTCTTTATCTTGATCAAAATAATAGGTGACCCTGACGATCTCAGAATCTAGGACCTGAGCAAAAGATAACCCGTCCTCGCTGCCTAAAAAATCTATATTTGGATAATTAAAAACCTGCCTTAACTCCCGAGAAAATTTTTCAAGCCTGATCATAAATCTTCTCTGCTCAAGGTTTAACTCATTTGCCCGTCGCCAAACACTCATCCCGGAGTTAAACGTGCCATACACTGCAATACTCACCAAGGCAAAGATGGTTGTAGCAATTAATAACTCTATTAATGTAAGGCCCTTCTTCATCAGCTGTTATTGAGACTCCTCTTCTTCCTCATAACGAGGCAGGTACGCAGCTAACGCCGCATCCTTAGCTATATTACCCTCTTTCCAATCCAACCTCATACAGACCTCTACGAATTTCTCCCCTAAGCTCTCTTCCTCCTCGATCTCTTCATCTTCTTCTATCTCTTCGCTCTCCTGATCTTCCTCTATCTCTTTAACTTCAGTAAGCCATTGGATTTCTCTTGAGCCGATTTGCCCTACTCCTGACTCTACACCTAATTCATACAAGCCGCCATCCTCCCAGGCCTTAATTTCTAGCTCAGTTAGTTTTTCTTTGGCGAATTTCATCGCCTCAATGTAATTGCCAGTTGCGTTTAATCCGCGTACAGAGCTGGAGAACGACCTGATCACCACCAACAGGCCAAATCCCAGAATTACCACGCTGATCAAGACTTCAATCAGGGTAAATGCCCTATTAATCTTCCCAGTTGGTAACATCATCATCTGTTCCGGGCTGGCCGTCTTTTCCGCCAGAATAAAGGTCATAGCTATTTTGATTATGTTCACCAGGAAATTTGTAGACGTAGGCCTTTCCCCAGGGATCATTTGATTTTTTCTTGATATAGGGGCCCCGCCAATTTTCTGATGAGGGAGGCTGGGTATATAGATACTCCAGATTTGAAGGGAAACTTCCCATATCCATCTCGTAGAGATCAAGCGCCAAAGATAGGCTGGATTCAATATCTGCCTTAGCCGCCTGGCCCCGTGCCTGCTCCGAACGGCCGGCCAAACGCGGCATAACCATGGCAGATAATATGCCGATAATAATTACTACCAACATTAATTCGATTAAAGTAAAACCTCTTTTCATTTTACCTCCTTCAATGAACAGATAACTTACGGAGTGAAACGAGCGTAAGTTATAGGCGAAGCCGTCTGTGAATTGAACCCCCCACCACTTTTTGAAAATATGCTTAAGATAAAATCAAAGGCGTTACTACTCATCAGGCCTCAT
>JAHIZC010000245.1 GCA_018814745.1 Candidatus Omnitrophota bacterium | reverse complement strand
CGCCGCCTTCCGGTCATAGACAAGCAGGGGCGGGTAGCGGGTATTGTAGCCCGTTGTGACGTGCTGAAGGCTCTGGCAAAAGAAGCAGAATTTCCCCTTACTGTATAAAAGTGGCAAAAAAACTCGTAATCCTTATCCTTATAGCCATCAGTTTAGGAATTTTAGCGGGGCTTGGCGGTTTAAATTCCCATCAGTCACTGGCGATTTCTATCTTTTCAGCCTCTATCCTGGGAACGCTTTTTTTCTGGGATTTCCGCCTGAGTTTCGCATTCCTGGGTGTTTCAATCCTCCTGATAAGCCGCACCATCGACTTAGAAAATGTGGTAAAATTTTCCTCTCTGGAGGTCATCCTCTTTTTAGTAGGAATGATGGTGCTTGTCGGCTTGCTCAAAGACTCCGGTTTCTTCGCCTGGCTGGTAAGCCTGATCTTAAGGATAAAAAACCTTACGGCAAATAAATTTCTGATTGCTATTACTTTTATATCGGCCTTGCTGGCCTGCGCCGTGGACGAGGTGACTTCGATTATTTTTGTCGTGGCAGCGGTCTTTGAGATCTGTGATTATTTTGAAGTCGACCCCCTGCCATTCCTGACTATTTCTGTTTTGGCGACAAATATCGGGTCAAGCGGCACAGTGCTGGGTAATCCCATCGGTATCCTTATCGCGGCTAAGTCAGGCCTGACCTTTGAAGATTTTATTGTCAAGGCCTTCCCCTTGATGATCATTTGCATCCTGGTTTTGATCCTGATTATAAAGTTTTGGTATAGGAACGTCCTCGCTGATTTCGACAAAAAAATAAAAGAATTTGGAGCCAATGACCTGCTTATTAAGCTTATCTCTGTGCCTCCGGAAAGGGAATTGAGGATAGGCTTAGGTATTTTTGGGGCAACTTTATTTATGATTGCGCTTCATTACCGCCTAGAATTATTTTTTAATCTTGAGCCCAATACTTTACTGTTTACCATGCCTTTGATTTCAAGCGGTTGTGTGATGATCTGGAAGCACAAGAGAGCGCGGGAATTTATAGAGAAAGATGTGGAGTGGTGGACGCTTCTGTTCTTTATGCTGCTTTTTGCCCAGGCAGGCACCCTGAAATATACCGGAGCAACAGACGTAATCGCAAAGAAACTGGTTGAATTTACCTCAAGCAGCCTTCCCGTGTTGATCGGGGTGGTATTATGGGTTGCTGCAATCGGCTCAAGTATATTGGACAATGTTGTCTTGGTTGCTGCTTTTATACCCGTAATCCAGAGTCTTGAAGGCTTAAATATGAACCTCAGGCCCTTATGGTGGGCATTATTGTTCGGCGGCTGTTTCGGGGGCAATATAACTCTAATCGGCTCAACAGCCAACATCGTTGCCCTCGGTATCTTAGAGAAGGAAAAGAATATCCGCGTGACTTTTTTCCGCTGGTTCGGGATAGGTCTGACAGTCGGCCTGGTTAGTACTGCTGTGGTCTGGCTGGCATTGATATTCCTGCCCTTTTACGATTAAAAAGCATAGCAGAAGTGTCCTTGACAGGCTTATTTTTTTATGATAAACTCTTTTTTCAAGTTAAAGGAGGTGTAATATGAGAAAAAGGACAGATCTACTGCTGGTTATGGCAGCTATTCTCGTTTTCATAACCTACGGCGTTGCTTTCTCCCAGGAAACGATGGCGCAAGAAGAAACAGCACCGGTGCTTACGCAATGGGTATGGGGTGAAGTTGTTTCGGTAGACTCAACATCGGGAATGATAGTCGTAAAATACCTTGATTATGAGTCAGAGCAGGAGCAGGAAATGGCGATTATGGTCACCGACACTACTAAATTCGAAGAGATTTCTTCTATCAATGATATCAACGCAGGCGATGCCATAAGCATTGACTTTATGGTAAATTCAGAAGGCAATAATATTGCCGAGAATATCACCACGGAAAATCGGGCAGAGATGATGGAAGAAATGCCCCCGATGCAGCAATAAGCACAAAGATTTTAGGTATAAAAAGGCAGGTTTAGCTTACCTGCCTTTTTGTTTAAAAACCTTCACTTGACAGCATTAAGAAATGATAATATAGTATGCGTAAGTTTCAGGATAGAAGGAGAAAGATGAAGAAATTTTCAATATATTTTTATCTGTTTTTTTTAGTTTTTAACCTGACAGGTTGTGCTTCTACGAGCACCTCTGCCAGAATAGATGCTGGCGCAGGAGCAGCGCCTCTGCCTCCTTATTCCGGGCCTAAGGCCAGGATTGCGGTAGCGGATTTTGATATTAAGGCAGCGAAGGCAGGCAGTGAAATAGGCCAAGGATTGCGTGAAATGCTGGTGACTGCGCTGGTAAACAGCAGCCGTTTTTCGGTAGTAGAACGCCAGGCGCTGGGAGCAATAATGCAGGAGCAGAATTTAGCTGTTTCAGGAGCAGCTGATACCGCTGAGTCTGGCGCCCAGAAGGGTAAGCTCAAGACTGCTGAGTTGATTATTTCCGCTGCTGTTACAGAATTTGAGCCTCAGTCTTCTGGCGGACGGGCAGGCGTAGGAGGCGGCGGAGGAGTCAGTAGCGGCGTTCTGGGAGGCTTGTTGGGAGCTGCTTTAAATAAAGCCCATATGGCATTGGATATCCGGATAATCGATGCCTCGACTTCAGAAATTCTGGCT